>CAZTVY010000014.1:0-16752 GCA_964617235.1 uncultured Rikenellaceae bacterium
TGGTTTCATCATTCCGTATTCCGATAGCATCATATCTAAATTCTCAAACTTTTTCCGATAGTCAGATAACGATGCGTTAATTATCTCGTGAGCTTCCTTTGCACTGTAAATATGGGTTATTTCACAATCGCGGTAAGTGCCAGGCAAATCTTTGTAGGTTAAAAAGTAATGCTTTAAGCGAGTAACTACCTGCTCAGGACATTCCGAGATATCCTTATAATGACCATAAACTGCATCATCCTTGAGAACTGCAATAATCTTATCGTCTGCCTGATTTCCATCAATCATCCTAAATCCGCCAATTGGAATTGCTTGCACGAGTATATTGCCATGCGAAATAGTTTTTTCGGTAAGGACACAGATATCCAAAGGGTCTCCATCGCCCATCAAATCTGTTTTCCCAGTAGCCTCACTGGCAAGTTGAGCAACTTTATTGTCACAAAGTGTTTGTGGAATAAAGCCATATAATGCGGGAAGTACATTTGAGTATTTCTGAGGGCGATCAATCTTAAGGTAGCCCGAAACTTTATCAACCTCATATTTTACGGTATCCGTTGTAACCATTTCAATAAAACAGGTTAATATCTCTGGTGAAAGTGGCCCTACATCAACCCCGTGCCAAGGGTGTGATTTATACCTAAGCCCCATTAGTCTTCCAATGGGATCCATAATTCTGTTTGCCATAATGTTATTAGCTATAATTTAAATGAACGTGACTAAAAATTAGCCCGCAAAAGTAATAATTTTTCAGAAGTGTAATAACAATTACAGCACGTTAACTTCCATTTCTAGTTTTACGGAGAAGTTTTGCTCCACGGAATTTTGAATAGATTCTGCGAGGTTCAGTATCTCCTCCCCTGTTGCATTGCCGTAATTCACAATAACCAACGCTTGATTAGCGTGTACACCGCAATTTCCAACTTGCTTGCCTTTCCATCCGCACTGCTCAATTAACCACCCTGCAGGGATTTTTACAAAACTTTCCGAAACTGGGTACGAAGGAATATTGGGATATTTTGATTTTATGGCATTGAACTGCGATATCTCTACAATTGGATTTTTAAAAAAACTACCTGCATTTCCAATAATATCTGGGTCGGGTAATTTGGCTGTACGTATATTAACAACTGCCTGCCTAACCGTTTTCAAAGTTCTTTCTCCTAATCTATTTAGTTCATCCTCAAGATTTCCATAATTAGTTTGAAGAACTGGAGTTTTGCTGAGTTTAAACCAAACATGGGTCACAACAAACTTAGCCTTTAACTCTTGCTTAAATACACTATCGCGGTAATCGAACCGGCATTCGGAGTTATTTAACTCTACTATTTTTCTATTATCAATTTGAATACCTTCAACTTTCACAATCGTATCCTTTGCCTCCACGCCATAGGCTCCAATATTTTGAATTGGTGCAGCGCCAACATTCCCGGGTATATTCGATAAATTCTCAACACCACCAAGTCCACGTTCAACGCAATATTCCACAAAAGTATCCCAGTTAACACCTGCACCAGCACGTAGGATTACATCCTCGGGCATATCTTCCATCAATGTAATTCCCTGTATTGCAGGGTTAATAATAACTCCATCAAAATCTCTGGTGAGTAGAATATTGCTTCCTCCTCCTAGTATATAAATAGGAACCTTATTGTACGATGCGAAGTTAATAGAATAAAGAACCTTCTCAACAGTATTGGCCTTTGCATAGTAGTTCGTAGATACGTCAATCCCAAATGTATTGTGACGCTTGAGCGATATGTTTTTCTTGATTACAAACATTAGTATGGATTTACTCAACAAATATAAGCATTTAGTGTTTATATTAGCACAAATTTGTTAGGTATGAATAGAACTATTAGAATTTACGCTAATTCTGACCTTGTGACTGACCAGAGGGTTCATAGGACAGCTAATTCCTTATTGAATCAAGGCTACAATGTTGTAGTTATTGGACGTAAGCCTATCAATAGTTCGATTTCAAACAACAGGCCATACAAAGTTAAATATATAAAACCGCTCTTTTCCAAAGGGCCATTATTTTATATATCCTTCAATTTCAGAATTTTCATTTCACTTATATTTTCAAAGGTTTCTTTAGTATACGCCAATGATTTAGATACTCTACCAGGGTGCAGTTTGGGAGCAATATTTAGGTTTAAAAAAATGGTTTACGATAGCCACGAACTATTTACTGAGATTCCAGAGTTAGTAAATCGTCCTTTAAAAAGAATAATTTGGCGATTAACTGAAAGTATTTTTATTAAAAAGGCAAAATATGTGTTTACAGTATCGGATAGTGTTTCAAATGAATTGAATAAAAGATATAATGTAACCCCAATTGTTGTAAGGAATTTACCTATTCGTAAGGATATTGAAGCATTTAAGGACAAACAACCAACATTAATTTACCAAGGCTCATTAAATATAGGTAGAGGTATTGAGTTAGCAATTGATATGATGAACTACTTAACCTGCTACCGCCTTATTATAGTAGGAACTGGCGACATTGAGATAGAACTTAGAAAGCGAATGCTCAACCAAAAACTTTTTGACAGGGTAGAATTCACAGGTCGCCTCAGCCCGGAGGATTTATATCGTTTAACTTGTACTGCCTGGTTAGGATTATCGCTTGAGGAGGATCTTGGGTTAAACTACAAATTTGCATTGCCAAACAAGGTGTTTGATTATGTTGCGGCACAAGTGCCCGTGTTGGTCAGCGACTTACCAGAAATGGTTAAACTTGTAAATAATTATGGAATTGGGTTGGTTGCAAAATCAAGAAACCCCAGAGAATTAGCCGACCAAGTTGCTGACTTTTTCGAAGACAAAAATCTACGTGAACAAGTCTCCAAAAATGTTCAAAAGACCTCTGTCGAACTACAATGGAGCAAAGAGGAACACAAATTAATTGCTCCAATTAAAGAACTTCTAAATTAATAAGTGAGCTAGAAAAATACGAACATCGCAACTATTGGTAGCACAATACCAGCCAATACGAGTATGGCTCCCCTACCAGTAATACCTTTCTTTCCTTTCATTAGGAATAGACCCGTAATTGTAATAATTATCAAGCCTAGAGCAAAAATATCACTAAACCAAGTCCACCAGCTATGTGGCCTGTTCTTATGCATCATATTGAGTTGATAAAGGATTGGCCTACGGGTACTTTTCTCTATCAATGCAGCTCCCTCATCAATATTTGCAGTAATAGTACCATCCTTTACAAATATTTTAAGGGTGTTTGGTTGTGGATAGTAAAATGACTTCACATCGTATTCACCAAACGATTCGAGCTTTTGAGCAACTATTTCCTTTGTAATTTGCAATGTATCGGTTGGGAGTTTTAGTTCCACCTTGCGAACATCAATAATATAGTACGGATTGATATCCTTTAAGTGATTCAGCAATATTCCCGTAACAGCATAAATCAGAATCATTCCAGTACAGAAGTAACTGATATCTCTATGTAAGATCCGAAGTAATTTTGATAACGACATTTTCTCTAAAAAGAATTAAAAGACCTTAGGAATCGATATAAACCTAAGGTCTAGAAAAATAAACTAAAGTACTTTTATTGTTTTACACTCAATAGCGTATGTAATATTCTGTGCTGTTGAGTCAACCTCGCATGTTTCAACATGTTCGGTAGCCATTCCCTTTACCAAGCCAACCACCTCTACCTTTGCACCATTAAGTGAAGTTTCAAAGCTAGGTACCGCTTCTGAACCCATCACCTTAATTGTAACCTCGGGTAAAGAGCCTATTACAGTAATTTTCTGTCCGCTATGCTTGCATACATGGTCAACCATTGCCGAAAACCTTACCGTTTGATTTGCATAAACCGAAGGATTTGCGATTAATGAATCGATGCTAACATCCGCAACCTCTAACTCTTGCAGTTGTTCTACTGCAGCATTTTCTTGTTTCGAAGCATTTCCACCACATGAATAAATGGAAAAAATCACAACAAATAGAATCAATAATTTTTTCATAGTTTATGAATAATTGAATTATTAAGAAATAGACAATCGAAAATAGTAAAACTTGCGCTCATACAATAAAAAATTAAACCAAATAACTAATTATATTAAATGTAGCATATATTACACTAGCTAAACCATTAGTAGTTGCAAAAGCCATATTGACTCTCGACAAATCCTTCGGCGATATAATAAGGTGCTGATAAACTAACAGACCAATAAAAATAAGGGCACCCAACCAATACCAAAAATTAAAACCGTAATAAAATCCGACAAAAACAACTATTGCACCAACAACAACGTGCAATACATTGGCTACCCTCAATGCAATAGCAGCGCCGAATTTAGTCGGAAATGATTTTAGATTTTCTTTTTTATCAAAACCTTCATCTTGAAGTGAGTAAATGATATCAAAACCCGATACCCAGAACAATACAATTACAGAGTAGAGTAAGGGTAAAAAATTAAACTTACCTACTACTGCCAAATATGCCCCAATAGGTGCAAGCGATAAGCCTAGGCCTAAAACAAAATGGCATAACCAAGTAAATCGCTTCGTATAGCTATAAAATAGTATCACAAATAATGCAATAGGCGATAAGAATAAAACCAAAGGATTTATAAAATAGGTTGTTGCAATAAACAACAATGAATTAATCAAAGTAAAATACGCCGATGCTCTAGGTGTTATTACACCTTTGGGGATTTCGCGTTGGCTAGTTCTGGGGTTTTTTGCATCAAAACGCCTATCCACTAAGCGGTTAAAGCTCATTGCAGCATTCCGGGCAAACACCATACATAGAATAACTAAAAGGAATAACTTAAAGTCTACACCAGTAGCATTAGTTTTAATAGCCAAAAAGAAACCTATTAGTGCGAAAGGCATTGCAAATATTGTGTGGCTAAACTTAACCAACGACAAGTAGTTCTTAATTTTTTTCACCATTCTCTATAAATGAATTTGAGTAAAAATAATGATTTCAAAAGTAACCATTTTTTAAATAATGCATATATTAGTGGTTCGAACAAAACTCGATGAAATATTTTACCACATACAAATTGTTCACAATTTTACTATTGCTTTTTACTAGCAACAGTGTTTATCCACAAATTGATACTACGCTAAGAAACCAAAATGATAGAAAGGATAACAAAGTTGCGGCATTGTTGGCTGATGGCGAGTTAATGTTAAGAAAGAATCCCGACAAAGCATTAGATTTTGGACTTCAAGCATTAGTTTCAGCAAAAAGATTAGGCCAAATTCAGGACGAGGCAAAAGCATTAACCCTACTTGCTGAGGCAAATTTTTTGCTCAATCAACTTGAAAACTCGCTCCGTTACTACAATAGGGCGCTGGGCATTTACGAAAAGTTAAACCAAAAAGAGAATCAAATACGAACGTATATTGGTTTATCGAAAGTTTACGAAGCATCCAAGAACCCCGAATTAGCAATTCAATACCTTGATAGAGCAAATAAAATTTTAGACGACAATATTTCAGCAAACCTTCAAATTGAGTTAAAACAAAACCTTGGTGTTTTTTACCAAAAACAAGGAAATTACAAGAACGCTATAGCAACATACATGAGCATTCTTGATAAGTTAGACAATCCATCGTACCAAAGGGTTAAGAATAGGGATAAAATTCGCATTAACTGTTTAATTCAAATAGGACAATCCGAAAAAAATGCTGGCGAACTCGATAAAAGTTTAATTAGTTTCAAAAAAGCTACCGCACAAGCATTATCAAATAAAGACACGTTAAGCTACTCCAATACTTTACGTGAATTAGCAATATCGTTTTATCTTCTGCAAAAACTCGATAGCGCCTTGCATAATTTCACTTTATCGTACAATATAAGTCGTTCTTTAACCGACACATCGGGAATGATACTTTCGCTTCAAGGTTTGGGCGACGTTAACCTTGAACTTGGCAATATAAATCAAGCCATTAATTTTTACTCGCAGCAATTAACTTTATCGGAGAATAAAAAGGACATCCCAAACTCAGTATCCTCTTTAGTTAAAATATCCCGATGCCACTACGCACTAGGCGATTATCCAACATCATCAAGAGTATTAAACAGAGCCTTAGCGCTGGCTAAAGGCCAAAATCTTACTGAATCGAAAGCAGATGTTTATAGGTACTTAGCGTTAATTTACGAAACACAAGGTAGACATAAGGATGCTCTGGATTTTTACAAGATGTGGATTGAGATAAGAGACTCCATATACAGTGAGGAAACAGGACAAAAACTGGCTAAACTTCAGATATTATACGATATCACTCAAAAAGAAAAAGAGAACGAAATTTTAAAGCAAAATTCTGAGATTCAACGATTACAGTTAGCTAAATCTAGGTATCAAGGTATTATTCTTTTTTCTCTTGTAATTGCATTTGTGGTTCTTTCGCTGTTTTTGGTTATGCTTTTTAGCGCAAAACAAAAAGAATTTAAAAAACAAAAAGAAACTGAACAGCGAATTACCGATATCAATAAAGAACTTGAACGCCGAATGATTCAAGAAATAAAAAAGCAGGAAAAGCAGCAACAGTTGCTGGCGCAAAAATCTAAACTTGAATCGTTAGGAACTCTAGCTGCAGGAATTGCGCACGAAATTAACCAACCTCTTGGGGGAATATCCATGGGTTTGGATAATATCCTGCTAAAAAACCAAGAGGATAATCTCAATAAAGATTATCTTAAGGACAAAGTAAACCTACTGTTTGAGAATGTGGAACGTATTAAGAAGATTATTGACCACATACGCTATTTCTCACGCACACAGAAACCCGTATCGTTTGTTCAAGTAAATATTAACGATGTAATTAAAAGTGCGCTATTTATGGTGTCGGCTCAGTACGAGAATCACGGGGTGATAATTGAAACCAGTTTAGATGAAAGTGCTGGCATGATTACAGCTGATAAATATAAGCTTGAGCAGGTTCTGCTTAATTTACTATCAAACTCAAAATATGCCATTGATGAAAAGGCTAAACGCTTAAACGATGGTAAATTCCGGAAAAGGATTGAAATTAAAAGTTGGAAAGACTCTGATTTTGTTTACATTAGCCTTATGGACAATGGCATAGGTATACCAACTAAAATAATTGATAAAATATTCGACCCATTCTTCACCACAAAAAGCGAAGAAAAGGGAACTGGCCTAGGATTATCTATATCCTATGGCTTTATCAAAGATATACTAGGTGAAATTAAAGTAGAAAGTGTTGAGAATGAATACACGGTTTTTGAAATATCAATACCCAAAGAATAATAATATACTATGGAGAAGTTAAAAATACTAGTGCTCGATGACGAAAAGGTTTTTAGGGAAGAAATAAAAGAGTTCCTAGAAAACGATGGATTTGATGTACTCATGGCGGCAAAACCCTCAGAGGCATTCAGTATTTTTACCGAAAATGAAGTTGATATACTAATTCTTGACCTCAGACTACCGGAGATGGATGGTTTGGAGGTACTTAAATCCGTAAAGTCTCTATACCCCGAGGTTGAAGTAATTATGATAACTGGTCATGGTGATATGGATGCAGTTATCCAAGCTATGCGGCATGGAGCAGTGGAGTTCTTCCCAAAACCATTCCGACTGCTCGATATGCGAGCTGCAATTCAGCGTACAAAGCGATACATTAATCTACACACAGAGTTAAAGGAGATAAGTCAAACATACTCGTTAGTTTCAAAAGAACTTATTGAGAGCGTCGGTAATGAAATTTTAGGAAAAACTCCTGGTATAAATCAGGTTATAGAACTAATGAGTAAAGTTGCCAAAGCCGACAACACATCGGTTTTAATTACTGGCGAAAGCGGTACTGGCAAAGAGCTTGTTGCCAGAGGAATACACTATTTAAGCGACAGGAAAAAATCATATTTCTACGCCGTGAACTGCTCAGCAATTCCCGATACTCTTTTCGAAAGTGAATTTTTCGGTCACAAAAAAGGCTCCTTTACTGGTGCAAACGAGGATAAAGCGGGTTGGTTTGAGATTGCACACGGAGGAACACTTTTCCTCGACGAGGTTGTGGAAATGCAACCAGCCATGCAGAGCAAACTTCTTAGGGTATTGGAGGATAGAAAAGTACGACGCATAGGCTCTAGCGTGGATATTCCTGTGGATGTGAGAATTATTGCCGCCACAAATCAAGATATTAATAAGTTACTCGAATCTGGTAGGTTTAGAACAGACCTTTACTACCGATTAAACTCCTTCGAGATAAAAATTCCACCATTACGCGAACGTAAAGAGGATATTCCAATTCTTTTAGACTATTACGTGAAATTACTATCGCAACGATTAGGAAAAAGAATCAATGGTATCGACCCCGCAATTTCGCGTATTATGATGTCGTACAACTTCCCTGGAAATGTTAGGGAATTACGCAATATGGTTGAAAGAGCCATTATTCTTTGCGATGGGAACAAACTAACCCTAAAAAACTTTACAGGCCTGACTCCCTCCTCAGAACAAACATCACCATCATCAACCATTGGCGAGGAAATATTCGATTTGGACTTGATTGAGAAAATTGTGATAATGAAAGCCCTTGAAAAAACAGGGTATAAAAAAGCAGAAACAGCACAATTACTAAATATTACACGACAATCGCTTGATAGGAGGTTGGAAAAATACGAAATCAATATTTAATTCTAATAGTTCATTGAAAACAGCCCCCAAAATTTTGAGGGCTGTTTATTTTGTATAATTTGTGAAAATTTTTAGTTTTTAACTATCTTTTGACTGAACTCTTTATTTGCGGATAAAACTTTAACAACATATATTCCACTTTTAAGATTTGATAAATCAATATTGCGATTACCATTGATGTAAGTTGATGTATTAAAAACTAACCTTCCTGTTAAATCAAAAATATTAATAATAACCGAATTATCTGTTTGCAAACTAATGTTCAACTTATCCGTGAATGGACTTGGATAAACACTAAAAAGGTTGGCTTCAATCTTCGCATGTTCTATATTGAACATAATACTTTCCGATTGCTTTTTGCAATTACTATTTGATATTACAACATAGTAATTTCCATCTTTCTCTGGCCTGAAATGTTTGCCAGTTGCACCGTCAACAGGCCTCTGAATATCTGCATTATACCATTGATAACTAACATCATCAGCATTCGCGATTATTTCATCATTAATTCTGTATATTGTGCTATCAGGATTAAAAATAGAAAGACTCAAATTCACTGTTGATTTGTCGCCAAAATCATCAGTTATTTCATTCGAGTATGTACCACTCTCATAGTACAATTGTTTATTAAATTCAACACAGCCGCAGGATGTTTTTGAAATTTCAATAACACTTGGTGCATTTGACAAACGTAAGCGAGCAATTCTACCACGGGTCCGTCCATTAAACGATGTAAAAGAACCTCCAAGGTAGAGTTCATTACTATTACTATTCAAACAACTTGTCCATACAGCTTTATTAGCACCAGCAGAATTTTGGTTGAAATTGGTATCTACAGAACCATCTGAATTCAACCTAACAACTCTGTTTACCTTATATCCATTAAAGTAAACAAAGAAACCGGACAAAATTATCTTCCCATCGTTCTGAATATTTATTGAAGTAATAATGTTGTCAGCACCAATACCAGTATTAAACGAGTTGTCAATAGAACCATCGGGGTTTATTCTAACAACCCGGCTTACTTCAACACCGTTAAACTGAGTAAAATATCCAACTGCAATAATTTTACCATCGGACTGTGCTGCAATGTTAAGCACAGTAGCATTGGGGCCAAAATCAACATTGAAGTTTTCATCCAAACTACCATCGCTGTTCAATACTGCAATTCGGTTTGCTACTTTACCATTAAAGGATGTAAAAGCCCCAGCAATTGCTATTCTATTATCAGGTAGAATAATTGAACTAAACACAGAACTATTTAGACCATTACCAATATTGAATGTACTATCAAAGGATAAATCTGAATTTAGTCTCACTAACCTATTGGCAACTTTACCATTGTAAGCCCGAAATGCGCCTGCAATCAACAATTTTCCGGAAGAATACTCCTGTATTGAAAGCACTGCACTATTAAATCCAGTACCAATGTTTTCATTGTTATCCAAAGTTCCATCGCTATTTAAAACCGCAAAACGGCTTATACTAATATTATTGTAAAACGTAAAATAGCCCCCAATCGCAATTTTATTGTTCGATAAAACTTTGGTAGTCCTAACAATATTATCGAAACCCGAACCGGTAACAAAACTTGTATCAAAATTACCAGTTGGGAATATTCTAACCACTCTATTGGTATTGTTACCGTTGTAATTAGTGAAATTACCCACTGCTAATATTTTATTATCATTTTGAATAGCAATAGAGTAAACCGTTGAGTTAGCTCCAAAAGTATTAATAGGTAAAGTTTCTTCTTTTACTGAACCATCGGCATTTAGGAATATGAAGTTTCTCTTGTTAATGCCATTATATATAGTAAATCCGCCAGTTACTAACGCTCCTCCATCGGATTGCAGATTAATACTGGATAAAGCAACATTAAACCCAGTACCAATATTATAGGTAGAATCTAGGGTACCATCATTATTTAATCGAACAAACCTATTAATATTCTCTACTCCATTATAGGAAGTAAAATATCCACCAAGCAACACTTTCCCATCGGGTTGAGATGCAATTGCGTAAACTGCATCGTTAAAACCCTCGCCCAAGTTGAAAGTTTCATCAAAACTCCCATCGCTATTTAACCTTACAACTCTATTTGCTTTAAAGTTATTGTAAATTGTGAAATTACCTCCAATAATTATTTTTCCATCGGATTGAATAGATACACTGCGAACCGTAGTATTGGGACCAAGACCAGGATTGAAGGTGTTATCGATAGAACCATCGGAATTTAAACGTACAACTCTGTTAAATATCTTATTGTTAAACCTAGTGAAACTACCTACAAGTAAAATCTTACCAGTTGAATCAATTGCAAAATCATTAATGTGACTATTTGCACCAATGCCAATTAAAAAAGTTGAATCGATAGTTCCATCGGCATTTAACAATGCTATTCTATTTTGCGAGCGGCCATTAAAAGTACTAAAACTACCCGTAATCAAGATTTTGTTATTTTTCAAAACTTGAATCTTCTTAATTCTATTATTAGCTCCTGAACCAACATTAAAGGTTAAGTCTAAACTGCCATCGTCATTTATCCGAGCTAACCTATTAATATCAACATTACCATAATTGGTAAAATAACCTACCACTAAAATTTTCCCATCGGAAGTTTCCGCTATAGAATGAATTGCTTCATTAGCACCTATACAAATATCAAACTCATCGTCAACATTACCATCAGGGTTAAGTCTAACTAATCTATTCTGGCTTACACCATTAAATGCAGTAAACTGACCGCCTAACAATAGTTTTGAATTAGTTTGCTTTAGCGATGTTAACACCCAATGGTTCGGCCCCGCTGGTTGGTTGAACAAATAATCGTCTAAATTTGAATCGCCATTTGGGTTTACAATTACATTAATACTATCATTTGAAGAACAGCCATAATCATCGGTAGCAGTTACATGATATACTCCAGAATAAATAAGAGTAGAATTTTTAATTACATTATTTTGCTCATATGCTTTAAAATTTTGAGGCCCTCTCCATGTATATTCATAGTCTCCAATTGCCAAAAGATTTAAACTACTACCTTCACATACGGGACTATTGCTTTTCAACAGAAAACTAGGTTTTTTACCAACATGAACAGTTACTTCAGATGAATCTTTACAACCATTAGAATTAGAAACAAGCAAGCTGTAAACGCCATTCAAAGAATCATTTGCATTTAAAACAACAGGGTTGTTTAATGATGATGAAAAGCTATTAGGTCCACTCCATTCATACTTGTAACCCTCAGCAATATTGGCAGTTAATTTAATACTATCGCCTATACATATTGGATAATTTACGGTTGCATTGGCAATAACTTTAGATATGGTAAGATTCAATGTTATGATACTATCACAGCCATATGAATTTGCAAGTGTTTGCGTATAAGTCCCTGATTCTGTATAAACTTTACTGTTTAAAGTATAGGAATTACAAGCAATAACATTTAAAGCTGAGTATGTAATTGGGCAACTATTTAAACGGACTATTCTTGTTTTAATAGTTCCATTATACTGGTTAAAATCTCCAGAGATAAGCACTTTATTATCGTTCTGAATTTTAACAGTTTTAATTGAGCCATTAGCACCAGCTCCCACATACAAAGTGTTATCTATACTTCCATTTATGAGTAAGCGAGCCAACCGATTATAAGAAACACCATTAAACGTGGTAAAATCACCAGAGACCAAAATCATATTATCAGCCTGAATGGCAACCGATAAAACCATAGAATTTGCGCCAGAACCAACATTAAAAGTTTGGTCTAAAGCACCACTACTCAATACTCTCAAAAATCTATTACGAGAAACGCCGTTGAATGAAGTAAAACTTCCACCAGCAAGAATATTCCCGTCGGCTTGGAGTGCTAGTGCATTAACTGTATTGTTAAATCCTGTTCCAATTGAAAAGGTTGCATCAATGGTTCCATTGGTGTTAATTCGAACAACTCTATTTCTAGTAGTTCCATTATATGTAGTAAATGCACCTGCAGCCAAAATTTTCCCGTCGGACTGAATTATCAATGAATTAACGGTTGAATTAAAACCAGTACCCATCGAGAATGTTGCATCAAAGGTTCCTGTAGTTGTTAAACGAGCAATTCTATTGCGGGTAGTTCCATTAAAAGTGCTAAAAGCACCACCTATTAGTATTTTCCCATCGGATTGAACAGTAACTGTATAAATTGAACTATTTGCCCCTGTTCCTGGCAAAAAAGTATTATCAATTGACCCATCAACATTTAAACGAGCAATTCTATTCCTTGTAACACCTCCGTAAGCAGTAAAATCGCCTGCAATAATAATCTTTCCATCGGGTTGTACTGCAACAGCATTGATAGCGCCATTAGTTCCAGAAACAGGGTTAAAAGTTAAATCGACACTTCCATTCGAGTTTAAGCGTGCAATACGTGTTCTAACAGTATCATTATAAGAAGTAAAATTCCCTGCAATTATTATTTTTCCATCAGACTGAATAGCGGTACAATTTATTATAGCATTTGCGCCTGTATTTGTATTAAACATCAGGTCAACAACGCCATTTAAATCTGCTAAGGAAATATAACTTCTATTTACTCCATTATATTGAGTAAATAACCCTGTTATAATTATTTTTGAATTAACTAAACCGAGAGAATTAACAGTACTATTTGAACCGTTGGTTGGATTAAAACCACTATCGAGATTTCCGGTTGAGTTTAATCTGGCAATTCTTGCTCTGCTTGCTCCATTAATTGTAGTAAAATCACCACCAATTAGAATTTTCCCATCCAATAGAATCAAAATTGACTTAACAGTGTTATTTGCTCCTGTTCCAGGATTGAAACCTGTGTCCAAAGTTCCGGTTGAATTTATTCGGGCTATTCTGTTTCTCGAAATACCATTAAAAGTTGTAAAACTTCCACCAATAATGTATTTTCCGTCGGATTGAATTGCAACAGAACTAATTGTGTTGTTAGCTCCGGATGAAGGTGCAAAATTTGTATCAACAGTACCATTGGAGTTTATACGTGCAATTCTGTTTCGGGTAGTGCTTCGGTACGAAGTGAATTGCCCAACAATTATGACTTTACCATCCGGCTGAATCTTAAGGTCATTAACAATTCCATTAGCACCGTTTCCAACTGAAAATGTTGCATCAACAGAACCAGTTGAGTTTAATCGTAAAATTCTATTATAAGAAACGCCATTGTATTTTGTAAAATTCCCTCCAATAAGAATTTTGCCATCGGACTGAGCCGCTAGGGTATATATTGTCCTATTTGCTCCTGAGCCTGGGTTAAAAGTTGCGTCCAATGAGCCTGTTGAGGATATTTGAGCAATCCTATTCCTAGATGTTCCATTGTATGAAGTAAAATCACCACCTATAACAATGCTACCATTAGTTTTTAAAGCTACAGAATAAATTGTGCTATTTGAACCACTTCCTACATTAAACGTATTATCTAAACTTCCATCCTGAAACACCCTAGCTATTCTATTGGTACTTACTCCATTGTATGAAGTAAAATTTCCAACAATAATAATTTTTCCGTCTGGTTGAACAACCGAGGCAAATATTTCACCGTTAGCACCAGAACTTATCCCTTTATCAATGGGATTAAAACTATTGTCAATGCTTCCTTGCTGAGCGCTTGCAAAATGAAAACACAACAATAACAAGAAGGAATAAAATTTCCTCATACTTTAGTACCTTAACCTTATCAACAGATTAACTAACGTACTATATTTAAAAAGGTTTGGGATTTGGACAGGACAAATAGTTTATTTTGACAAAGGAAACATATCTGTTGACAAAAAACTTATGAGATATTTTTAAACAAACATTAAATCCTTCCATTAATTATAGAAGATTAAAATAAAATTGATAATTATCCTCATCAAAACAGACAAAAAGAACCCTCTTGGGATACTTATTCTTTTCCAGAAATGATTTTACAACGCTAACAGCAATTTCGGCAGCAAGTTTCTTGGGAAATCCGTAAACACCTGTGCTAATATTTGGGAATGCGATACTTTTAAGAGATTTTTCGTTGGCGATTTTTAAACAGTTGGTATAGGCTTTTCGCAAAAGTACAGTTTCATCGTTTATTCCACAACGCCATATTGGGCCAACAGTGTGTATTACATACTTTGCCTTTAGGTTATAGCCTTTAGTAATGCAGGCTTCACCCGTTGGACACCCGCCAATCTTACGGCATTCCTCCAAAAGTAATGGCCCTGCAGCACGATGAATTGCACCGTCAACACCACCTCCGCCAAGTAAACTTTCGTTGGCAGCGTTAACTATTGCATCAACCTCAAGTTGAGTTATATCGCCTTTAATAAGCTCAATCATTCAGGATTATTCGATTTACCTTAATTGCGCACCTAACTCCTTTGTGTAAGTCTCAATTAAACGCTTCATTGTACGGTCAATCTGCTCGTCGGTTAAGGTTTTCGATTCATCCTGCAGGGTAAAACTAACTGCGTAGGACTTTTTACCCTCAGGAAGATTCTTCCCTTGGTAAACATCGAACAAGTTTACGTTTTTGAGCAGTTTACGCTCAGTTGCATAGGCAAGCTTGCGAACTTGCTCGTAGGTTACAGCGGTATCAATGAGCAATGCCAAATCGCGACGAACTTCAGGATATTTGGGTAGTTCGGTGTACAATATTTTATTCTTTGTCGATTGCTTTAGTAGGATATCCCACTCAATCTCAGCAAAGAACACATCGGCCTTAATGTCGAAATCTTTGGTAAGATTGCTATTTACAACGCCAAAGGTTGCCACAATTTTGCCACTATTGGTTTTGTATACCATTCCGTAATCGAAAATATCCGAAGGAGTCTCGGTATGCTCTAAGGAATTGGTATCAAATCCAAATCTGTTAAGCAATGAGTGAACATAGCTCTTTAGGTTGAAGAAGTTTACCTTATCGGATTTTTGCGACCAATGCTCTGCATCCTTATCTCCAGTTAACCAAATTGCTAAACGGAAGTTCTCAGTGTATCTATCTAAAGGAGTTTTAGGATTCTCAATATCGGCATTGAACTTATAGCAATTACCAAATTCGTAAAGTTTCAAATCAGGGCTGCGGAAGTTTGTATTGCGCTGAATACTCTCCAAACCTCCAAATAGCAATGTTTGTCGCAACACGCTCAAATCATTACTTAGCGGATTCAGAATCTGAACTGAATTCTGCTCAGGGAAGGTGCTAAGATTTTTATAGTAAGCCGCCTTGGTTAGCGAGTTACACATAATCTCGTTAAAACGATTATTGGTCAAGAAATCGGCTGCAATATTCTGTAACTGATACGAATCGGGTTTCTTGGAATAACTCAATGTGCTACTCACTTTTTGAGGCATCTCAATATTGTTGTAGCCATAAATCCGAAGGACATCCTCCACCACATCGGCTTCGCGTAAAACATCAACCCTGTAGGTTGGTACGGCCAAAACCCAATCGTTACCATTCTTCGAGGTAACGTCAATCTCAAGTCCTTTAAGAATCTTCTCAATGGTATCAGTTGGTATATTCTTGCCTATTAAGCTCCAAGCCCGCTCCACATTAAACTCAACGCGGAATTTCTCCACTGGCGTTGGATAAACATCAATAACATCCGAAGATATTGTGCCTCCTGCAACCTCCTTGATAAGCATTGCAGCGCGTTTCAACGCCCAAATTGTGATATTAACATCGGTTCCACGCTCAAAACGGAACGATGCATCGGTATTTAAACCGTGCCTACGTGCTGTTTTACGAACCGAAACAGGGTTAAAACAAGCGCTCTCAATAAAAATTTTGGTTGTTTTCTCGGTTACTCCTGAATGCAAACCACCGAAAACACCTGCAATACACATTGGTTCGGATTGGTTACAAATCATCAAATCGTCAGCGTGAAGTTTACGCTCAACGCCATCGAGAGTAATAAAAGATGTTCCCTCTGGCATTGTTCTAACCACAACCTTATTCCCTTTAATTACATCGGCATCGAAAGCGTGAAGAGGTTGACCAATTTCGTGTAGGACATAGTTGGTAACATCCACTACATTGTTGATTGGGTTTAAGCCAATGGCTTTAAGCCTATCCTGCAACCATTTTGGCGATGGACCAACCTTA
>CAZTVY010000014.1:16764-18060 GCA_964617235.1 uncultured Rikenellaceae bacterium
CAGTTACCCCAGAATAACGAGGACACGCCTGAGTTGAAACAACCTCCACAGGAATTGTCAACGATTGATTATCGACCTTAAAAGCCTCGACACTGGGTTTAACTGCATGTTTTGCATTGTTATGCAAGCCTAGGTAAGCCATTAAATCACGAGCAACACCAAAATGCGAAGCCGCATCGATACGATTTGGCGTTAAACCAATCTCGTACTGATAATCGTCAACTATCTGAAAATACTCGCGTGCGGTCTTACCAATTATGGTATCGTTTGGTAAAACCATTATACCATCGTGCGATGTGCCAACACCTAGTTCATCCTCAGCACAAATCATTCCCTCCGACGCAGCACCACGTATTTTAGCCTTCTTAATTACAATTTCCTCGCTACCAAAGTAAAGTTTTGTACCAACCGTAGCCACCAGAACCTTTTGCCCTTTGGCAACATTAGGTGCTCCACATACAACATTCAAAGGCTCGGCCTGTCCAATATTAACTGTGGTAATGCTAAGTTTATCGGCATCGGGGTGTTTTTCGCAGGTAAGCACCTCTCCCACCACAACACCTTCGAGTCCGCCTTTAATGGTTTCAATCTTCTCTAAACCTTCAACCTCAAGGCCAATGGAGGTAAGTATTTTAGCAATTTCTTCGGGTGTCAAATCAACATCGATATACTGCTTTAACCAGCTATGTGAAATTTTCATCGGTAAAAACTTTATATTTAATAGATTCTTAAAATCGTTAATAAGTGAGCAAAAGTAAAGAATATTTGGCAATATGACAATTAGGCAATGAGACAATTTGTGAGTTAGCAAATGAGTTAATGAGAGAATAGGTCAATGAGTTAATTTGAGCGTGAGAGAATAAGTCAATGAGCGAATGAGCAAATTTGAAAATTTCCCAAAAGATAATATCGCAAATTAATCGCACCAACTCACCCCTAACCCCTCTCTTCCTGAACGGGAGAGAGAGGAACAAGACTCCTACACTTTTTACGTATCTTATATCAACTTAATAACTCAATATCCAATTAACCACTAACCTAATCCTAAGAAAATTTTTCTATCAAAAGGTATCACGTAAGAAAAAAACATTACTTTTGCGATGTTAAATCAACCAATTTTATGATTAACAATTCAGCCATTTGCATAAAGACCAACAACTTCGTACTCAATATGGGTATGAAGCAAATGTCTATGTGCAAGAAACGCTCGTCGTTGCAGGCTGATAGTATAGTACCATAGTGTAAACACGTGAACTAGATACCAAACCAAGGCCTGCAGGAAACTGCGGGCCTTTT
>CAZTVY010000015.1:0-17941 GCA_964617235.1 uncultured Rikenellaceae bacterium
GCTCTAAGTATTACTTCATTTTTAATTGCGAATACATTACTATTGTTAAAACAATGTAATCTATTCGTATTTTATTTTTCAGTTTATCAGTTTATTAGTTTATTAGGATGCGTAAAAAAATATCAAGGTAAGCTCCACTTGATCAAAGAAATGATAACACTTAAAATTATTCACTAAAAAGAGGACACGATTCTGCCTTAGTAAACCTTTTGCATCGGGGTTGACAGTCAATACAGTATATTATAGGTTCATTATTCTTGGCTTTATTTGCCCAATGGGCATCGGTAAGCATATCGCGTCCAATTGCCACAAAGTCAGCAAGGCCATTGCTTATTAATTTATTTGCCCTTTCAGGTGTTTGAATTTGATTAACTACAACAACCGGGGTTTTAACCGATTTCTTGATTTCAGTCCCCATATAAACAATGGAGTTGAATTCAAACCCTACAGGAATTTCGGCATTAATTCCTTTTTCGCCACCATGCGATGCATGAATAATATCTACGCCTTTCTGCTCTAGAATTTTTGCAACCTCAATGCCATCAGCAAGGGTAGGAGCGCAGGCAGCAAGCCTATACCCAATAATAAAGTTGCTGTTGGTGGATGATTTGATACCATCAATAATCTCAGATGCTAGTCTTAATCTGTTTTCAACCGAACCACCATACTCGTCGGCGCGGTGGTTAATTGCCGATGATGCAAACTGACTCAGTAAATACCCGTGCGCTCCGTGTAGTTCCACACCATCAAAACCAGCCTTCTCGGCACGTATTGCGGCAGCAATAAATTCATCGCGGATTTGATATATTTGTTCAATTGTCATTGCCACAGTACGCTCGTTTTCAGGGTCAACAGAAGGTCCGTATGCAAATTCCGAAACTGCTTTGCGGGTTACCAACCCTGCATGATGAATTTGCAATAACGTTACAGCACCATGTTTGCGACAAGCATCAGTAATCAATTTTAATCCGTCAATTTGGTTGTCGTCCCAAGCACCAAGTTGGTAGTTGAAAATTCTGCCTTGCTGATTAATGCAGGTTGCCTCAACAATTATAAGTCCAGCACCACCTTTTGCTCGCTCCTCATAATGAGCTATATGCCGCGATGTCGCTATGCCATCGGTTTGAGCCCAAGCAAAGTTAACAAGTGGCGGAAATACAATTCTGTTCTTAATTTCTTTACCTTTTATGGTGATAGGTGTGAATATGTTCATTGTTTATGAGTTTATAAAGTTGAACGTTCAAAAGTTTGCAAAGATAAGAGTTTGTTAAGTAAAGTAAAGTTAAAGGTTGATGTTAAGCATACGTATTTGAGAATAATTCCATTTTACTAATAAGTTTTCTAACTTTTCAACTCTACAAACTTTCTTTTTTTTAGTTTCTCATAGTAGTTATTGTAATACGCCTTTCGGCTTTAAGTTCATTTTTACTAACTTTTTTCATCCCACGAGTACCAACAAGTATGGTTTGCATGTCGTCAACAATAAATTCGTAACCATCCTGATTTTTTGTTCTAAGACCACCAAACGCTAATTCCTGAGCATTAAGTTGAAGGGTTTCTACTCCAAACGGTTCAGAGCATTCAAATTCGTAGGGTAATTCATAAACTTTATTCACCTTATCGGTGCTTATGTAGTAATTATCAAGCAAAAGGACTTTTTGTCCATCGGCCAAGTGGTAGATTACTCTTAAATAGCACTCTTTGTTGGCGCGAACCGAGAGTTTCATGTGTTCACCCTCTGTAAATATCAAATTTTCTGAACCTTTGTTTGTCCAAATGTCAATATTTAGATCACCTCCCTCAATTTCACCTTTTGAAAAAACTCTCATATTTGCATAAGCATCCTGAAAATTCTCTGGTTTTGTTTGCAGGTTGGCTTGTGCTAATTTCTCTGCTGATAGTTTAACCTCGGAGCTAGCTATTGGTTTACCCGTCTCAATATTACGGATTATGCAAACAACCCGAATGTTATTACCTTCTTCCCAGTATGTCCCGGATATTAGGGTTCCTTTACTTGATGAGGCTTGATTTACATTAACTGAATTGTCAATATTTATTCCCGATGCAATCAACTTTTGTTCCAAGGCAATTTGCATTCTTCGAGAAAATGGGCTATTCATTCCTGTTTCCTGATATGTAAAATACGATAGCTTGATTGGTGAATCAAACTTATCTTTTATAGAGGCTATTTCGGTTGCTATTATTGAGGAAGCCTCGTCGAGTGTTAAATTTTCGGCCTTACGAATTTTTCCCGATTGCCTATCGAGTTCTCCTCGCAGTTTGCTGTAATCGTTATACTTAACCAAATCATCCGAGGCCGTTTTGTTGATTGCAATTAAAAGCGTTTGAGCTTCTTCGGCTTCGCGGAAAAGTGTTTGGCATTCGGCTATTAACTTTAAGGCCTCATCGCGACTGTTGTTGTCATTCAACTTAATTATTGCCGCAATTTTTTCGCTTATTAATGTGAGGTTTCGCTTAACAACTTCGTTGTAAAGCTTGCTTAAATCAGAACGTTTAGCGTAAACAAAAGCATAAGCGGTTTTAGATTTCCTGTCATAGGCCGATTCACTCTTCAATCCAGTAACTTTGAGATTACTTGCCGATGTGCTACTTTGCTGGAATGTCTGGTGCAATTTATTGTCCATTTCAATGGTATTTATAGTTGAAATGGCCGTAATGGTTGTTTGTATGGACTGTACTAAATTTGTAGTTGCCAAGTCAATCAACTGTGATTGGAGTTTGGGGAGTTCCTCTTTATTCCGATTTTGCTCGGATACAAAAGCGACAATAAACTCACTTTCAGGGTATTGTTTTATCCGTAGGCTGTCCACAGCCCATTTGGGTGTTTGGGCATTATTATACTGATATGTAAATAAGAATAGGAGAGGGAGTATGAAATTGTGGGTCAAAGTTCTCATAACATTATTGATTATAGTTACATAAACAATATTACGCCTATTTGAAACGATAACAAAATGATTGATTAGTTTTGTGAAAATTGAAATTGTATGCTAAGTAAAGTAAAGGTTATAGGTTTTGATGCTGACGATACACTTTGGGATAATGAGCCTTTTTATAGGCAGACTGAACATAAATTCTGTATGCTTTTGAAAGATTTTATGGATGAAGAAACCTTAAATAATGAGCTTTACAAAACAGAAATAGGAAATCTGGCGCTGTATGGATATGGAATAAAGGCATTTACGCTATCGCTTATCGAAACAGCTATTAGGATTTCCAAGGGTAATGTAACTGCTGATATTATAAACCAAATAATAGAATTAGGAAAGCAACAACTTAATGAGCCTGTTAATTTGATTGATGATGTAGAGAAAGTGCTATCATCGCTGAAGCCTCATTATAAACTTATAGTTGCCACTAAAGGCGATTTGTTAGACCAAGAGAAAAAACTTCAAAAATCGGGTTTGTGTAATTACTTTCACCATATTGAGATTATGAGCGATAAGGGTGAAAGTAACTATAGTGAATTGATAAGACATCTTGATATTAGCCCCAATGAGTTTCTTATGGTGGGTAATTCCTTAAAGTCTGATATTATTCCTGTATTGAATTTAGGAGGTTATGGTGCATTCGTACCTTACCATACCACATGGCAGCATGAGTATGTGGATGAGAGCAATGTGAAGAACGAACGGTTTATTCGACTAAACACATTATCTGATTTAAGAATACATCTAAAAGATTTTGAGTAAATAAAAAAGAGTCGATAGAATTCGACTCTTTATATTTAACATAATTCAGGTTGATTCTACAGCGCCTGCCTAAGCACCTTGTCAATCTGCTGACAAATTCTCTCAAAAACCTCCTCTTCGGTTCCATCGCCCGAAACAGAATGTAACAACTTTCGCTTTTCGTAAAAATTACGAGCAAGCGAAGTTTTCTGTTCATACTCTTCCAGTCGCGAAACTATGGTTTCGGTGTCCATATCGTAAAGTCGGCTACGGTCAGTTTTACTTCGTAAGGCTAGCCGTTTCATTGCCTCTAACGGGCTTACCTGAATTTCAATAGCGGAATTTATTGAACTATTCATCTTTTTTAACATACCATCCACAATGTATGCTTGAACAATTGTGCGTGGGAACCCTTTGAAGATAAATCCTTTTGAACTGGGGCTGGCTTGAATTTTTTCTTCAATTAACTTTATGGCTATTTCGTCGGGGACTATTATTCCCTTGTCCATATATGGCTTAACAATGCGTCCTATCTCAGTATCATTTTTAATTTCCTGACGGAGCATTTTTCCTGTAGAAATATAAACCATATTGTACTTTTCAGCAATCTTTTTAGCCTGAGTACCTTTACCAGAGCCTGGATAGCCAAAAATAATAATGTTAGCCCACCTGTTCTCAAGTGATTTTTGTACTGCATTATCAAGCCTTGCTTGAACCTCCTCTATAGTTCCAGTACCATCAATGGAGTGACAAATGCCTTTATCCTGATAGTACTTGGCTACAGGCACCGTTTTTGAGTAGTACTCATTAAGCCTTACCTGAATAACCTCATCGTTATCATCCTTCCTGTTTGCGATTTGTGCTCGTGATTTTAACCTACGAACCAATTCCTCGTCGGGAACCTCTAAACTAAGCATACAGGTTAACGATGTGTTCATATTCATCAAAAGCCCATCAAGAATATAGCATTGCACGGTGGTACGGGGAAAACCATCGAATAAGAAACCATTGGTATCGGTTTTCTTTTGAATTTTATTCTCTATAATTTGAACTACCAACTCATCGGATACCAAACCACCCTTTTCAATAATGTTTTTTGCTTTAATTCCCAACGGTGAACCTTCTGCAATTTCCTCGCGAAGAATTTCTCCGGTCGAAATGTAGGTTAGGTTGTATTTCTTTAACAACCAATCACTTTGGGTACCTTTTCCTGCACCCGGAGGGCCAAATAGTGCAATGTTAAGCATGATGAATTTAGGTTATAGAATTCATCACTAAAATATGGAAAAAATGATTACAAAACAAAATGAAAACAAGTAGGAATGGGATTAATTAATCATCTTGTTTTTTTTGAGAGAATAATTTGCTTTAACTAATGGTAAATCACTATAAGAATATTTTATTTGATTCGCTTTAATAAAAACTTACTTTGAAGAATGTAGTCCAAACATATTCCCTTCTGTATCTATGCACAAAGCGCAGAAGCCATGTTCGCCAATGGAAAATTTGGGATGAATTACTTTGCCTCCTGCTTTTTCAACCCGATTTTGTTCGGCTAAGCAGTCTTCGGTTTGGAAGTATACCAAAGTGCTATTGCCGCCTGCTTTCATATGCTTTGATTGTACCAACGCACCCGTGGCGTTTACTCCACCCTCACTCCAAGGGAAAGCAACCATTTTGTCGTCCATACCTTCGGGCATGGGTAGTTCCATCATCTGTTTGGATAGAACTGTTTCGTAGAATTTCTGTGCTCTATCTATGTTATCAACATAAATCTCAAACCAATTTACAGGATTCCTTACTTCCATAGTATTATTATTTTTGTTCGGCAATTCTTTTTAACTCATTCAGCGCGATGGGGAATAGTTTATTCATATGCTCAATGTACTCATCAATTGTATCGACACTAACAACCACTTCGGTTCCATTATCGGAGGTGTTTAGTTGGTAAGTTTCCATGGCGTTTGTCCAACCTTTTGTAAACTCATCAATTGGTTGTTCCTCAAAGTCCTTAATTGCTCCTAAATGCCTAAACGCAAGGAATTTATTGTCAACAATCTTCTCCAAGATACTATACATTCCATCGCCCGACGGTGTTAGCAGATGAATTTTATTTCCTTCAGTAAAACTATCAGTTTTGTAATGGCTCCCTTCGCTAAAAGGAGCAGTCCATTTTCTGTAATTATCCTCATCCCAAAGGCAAAGCCATACCCTTTCGGTGTGAGCATTTATGTTTATTTTGAACTGTAAAGTTTGCATAGGTTTCATTTTAATTATTTGAAAAGCATTGAAATTGAGTATATGTAAACAAATGTTTAATGCTTTTGTTTGATAATTTCTATACTAAAGAACATCGCTAAACTCGGGTGTTTTTTCGAATACGCTTTTTGCATACTCACATATGGGAGTAATCTTCATACCGCTATCCCGAGCAAATTCAACAACTTTACTTACTAATAGTTTTCCTAAACCTTTACCACTATGCTTTGGACTTACTATTGTGTGCTCAATAATTATTCTTTGTGAATTTTCAATGGTAGTGGTCATTTCAGCAATTATTTCATCATCAACCTTAATGTAGAATTGGTTGTTTACCTCATCAAATCCTATTAAATATTTATCAGTCATTACAATTTTTAGAGGTAAAACAATTATAAAAGCAAAAAGTTAACTTAAGTTTGATTTACCATTACCTAGTCATTAAGTTAAGAATATAACGAGAGGTAATTTTAATAATTCAAATTATTGTTTTATATTAATATGCATAAGATTGCATGCATGGTTTAGTTTTATTTATTAAATTGCCTTTTTGAAGTTAGTTTGTTTTAGATAAGATTGAGGCTTACTTATTATGTTTTAACTACATAAAAACTAGATATAACCTTTAAAATGAAGTACAAAACCATAGTAATTATTACCGTATTTTTTAGTTTAATCCTCGAAAATGCCTTTGGAATGAATAGTTTTTCAGAGGATACAGTTTTGCGTAATAATTGCTTCAAACTTCCCAATCCTCGCAAGAGTTTTGATTTACAGTTATTTGCATCTGTTTCGTTTGTTCGTTTGCCATACGACTGGTATGAGACTGAGAATAGTACAACGATGCTTAACTTAGCCTCAAAATACAGCCTTCCCCTAAATTTAAATATTAAAGGCGATATTACTGTTAGTCTCAACTCTGCAATTTTGAAAATTGGTCCAGAGGTAAACTTCCGACTCAACTCTTTCTTTTTTGGAGTTGGAATAAATGGAGCATATAGTTATTATAGAAAAAGTAAATATGAAAGTCAACTCGAAACTTATGGATGGTCTGTATTTCCTAATGTGGCAGTTGCTTATCAAATTAATGATGTGGCAATTACAATTGTTGCCGAGTATGATTTTTCTATAACAAGTACTACTGCAAGCGAGGAAGTTGAGATATATCTTAAAAAGAGGCGTTTGGTAGGAAAATCTTTAGGTATATTCGTTGAGCAGAGACTTTCCAAAAAAAGAGTTATGCTTCTTGGCTTTGTTAACAATTTCCATAAATCTTACTTCACCACATGGTCTGCCCAAGTTTCCACAAGTAGATTTTATTACATTCCGCAAATTTATATAGGTATAGTAATATGAGAATGATTCGATTGTATATCTTCATAGTTGGACTTGCGGTTCTTTCTGCATGTCAAGATCAGAACTATTGGGTAGTAGATTTCCCAGAGTTTGAGACTAGTGATAAACTAATTCTTCAGTCAACCTCCCTTCCTGTCGATAAAAGAATTGCCATTGAAGGAATTTATAAGGTTGTGAAGGGATCGAGTGAGTTTGGCGATACTATTGTTGTAAAAGTTACTCGTGATCGCATATCTTTTTTTGGTAACAAACAAGGCATATTCAGTATTGTTGAGACAGGAATATACAGTCAATCTATTCTTTTGGAAGGTTATTGGCGACAAATATTGACAGATAAAACAGGCTTGATAAGACTTTTTGTCGATCAATCGACTTCCATTTTAAACGATATACCTACCAGTGTAATTACTATTACGGGCCTTTATAGTTTTAACAGTGGCGAACCCAATAATCAAATACAGTTTGAGCGAATTGAGAGTTTCACAGAAACACTTCTTAATGACAAGTTTTTAATTGTTGCACATAGAGGTGGGGGACGGAATTCCGATTTTCATCCTTATTCTGAGAATAGTATAGAAATGATAAACTATTCAGAGTATTTGGGAGCAACTGGTGTAGAAATAGATGTATACATAACCAAAGATGGTATCCCTGTTGTTTATCATGATGCTGAATTAAATGTTCGATCAATCCAAAAAAGTCCATTGATGGGTAAGATTGCCGATTACACCTACTCTCAACTGAGAACTTATGTTAAGTTGCTTCATGGTGAGGAAATACCAAAACTTGATGATGCTTTAAAATTCATTTTAGAAGAAACTTCGTTGCGATTAGTTTGGCTCGACATAAAGGATTTTAAAACAATAGATAATGCGATTATATTACAGAAAAAATATAATGACAAGATTACAGGAAGCGGCAGAGATTTAAGTGTTTACATTGGAATCCCTGACGAAAATACGTATAACTACGTTTTGTCAAAACCTGATTACGATAGAATCGCTACTTTATGCGAACTTGATACCGATAAAGTTATTGCGGCCAATTCAAAAATTTGGGCTCCACCTTTTTCTAATGGTTATCAATCAGATAAGGTTATTGAGATGCACAATAATGGTGTTTTATGTATACCATGGACAGTTGATTACCCTAAGCACATTGCTCTTTATACTTCGTATGGTAGTTCAACTGAAAATAATCGATTTGATGGTATACTTACCGATTATCCTACAATACTAGCTTATTATCATTATGTTCGACACAATGACTAAAACCAATACTACTTTAGTGCTGTTTTTTTGCTTTCTATACTTAAATAGTAATGCTCAGGAGCAAAATAAACTCAAAATTAGCTTTGGTGGAGGTTATGGCTACTATGTCAATACTTTTACCAATGTTTCTGGTGATAACCTAATGCCCTATCAGCCGTTTTTGTCGACTAAACTATATTGGCAAACCGAATACCGATTGAGGATTGGAATTAGAACAGGTTATTCGAGGATATACTCTGTAAGCAGAGTTCAAACAGATGATATTAGCGTTAGGCTCCAAGCAAATCTCGATGTTATACCCATATTTATTAATGTTTCAATGAGCCTTTTTAAAAATTTTGAAGCAACTTTTTCATCAGGTTACGCATTCATGATTTACTCCATAAAAACAGGGAAAAAGAAAACAAGTTCAATAACAGGGAGCGCTCTTAGTAAATACAATTTTGCATTTGGAGTTCAATACAATATACCTATCGGTAAAAGGTTTGACATAACACCATCAGTTGAATACCTGTATATTGGTAAAACATTTGATAATCAAATTTATACTTCACTAAACTTGTCCTATAGGATTTTCTCGTGGTAGTAATTAAATTTTTATGAATCACTCAGAATCAATTTTATACAGGATCAACTATGATTGGTCCTAAAGTGAAATTATTCCTGGATTACTTATGGTGATATGTGTTGTCCAATTTTGCTGCATTGGCGATGGATGATTAAGTTGGAGAAAGTAGAATAGGATGTTGTTTTTGGAGGGGAGAAATATAAAAAGAGTCGGATACTATATCCGACTCAACTGTTTTTAATATCTCAATTGTTTAATTTTTACGCAACACGTAGCTAAAATAAACATAATTATTTGATGCAATCTTATTGTAGGTGTCAGAGCCTACTGTTCCTGCAAAGTTCAATGCAATTTTATGTAAAAACTTTGGTGCTAGTTTTTTTATAAGTTCACGTTTCCGTTTATCGTCCAGTTCAAGTGCGGCAACAACTTCCTTGTTAATCAAATTCTCCTTCATCACTGTTAATCCGCTACTTTCTAGTATCTTCTTCATCTCTTCCATTTCGTAATCGTATCGGAAATCAGTAAATAGGAAGTAACCTCCTGGGCGTAAAATACGATGCACCTCGTGCAGGAATGCTTGCATATTTGGATAGCGGTGCGATGACTCAACATTCAGAACAATATCGCAGGTATTATGGGCTAAGTCTAAATTTTGAGCATCGCCATGCCTAAACGAAAGACCATTTACCTTATGGTATTTATTGCAAAAAGCTACAGCCTGCTTATTCAAATCAACACCAACAGCCGATGCAACCGAAAAGTTCTTTGCTATATAGGATAAGCCGCCTCCGCGTCCACAACCTATTTCAACAATATCCTTATTTTGTATTTCTACAGCACTTGCTAAATGATGGTATAGCTGAATGGAGTACCGGTTACGCTCATTGAGCCCATCTATAGTTACTTTTTGATTTTCATTGTGATACCCGTAGTTCATAAAAAGTATCTCAGCGTTTTTATCCACTTTATTAACGTACCAATACCAAATCCGAAAGAAGTTCTCACGTAAATTTAATTTTAGAGCCATATTGTTTGGTTTAATTTTTATCAGATAATTTGTATAATTGATTGCGCACATCTTGCGCCCAATCCCAGTGAGATAGGGATTTGTCAAAGGTTTCATTAGGAATAGGTTTTCCTATTTTCACCTTTATGGTTTTATTACGCTTTTTGAAAAATTCGCGAGGCAACAGAATTAACTCCAAATTAAGGTTGATACCAAAAAATCTCCTTAGTATGAATATTGTGTAGAATAAGTTGGAGTTTCTTCCATGAAAATAAATGGGTACGATATCGCGTTTGCTGGCAATCGATTTGGTGATAAAACTTTTTTGCCATTTTGTATCCTGTACTTTTCTCTTATACAGTCGCGATACCTCGCCTGCAGGGAAATGGGTTATAGGAACATCAGTATAGTAGGTTTCGTCAAGCGCTTTTAGATACTCTTTCGATGAGCCTTCGAAAACATTCACTGCGGCAATAAAAGGGTGTAACTGTGGGATTAGCATAAAAGCATCGTTAGCAATAGCTTTTAGCGACCCGTATTTTTCCGATACGATATAGGTTAATACTAATCCATCGATTAGACCAAATGGATGATTTGAAACAAAAATACACTTGCCATTTTCAGGTAAGTTTTCCTTTCCTTCAACCTCAATTTTTATATTGTACTCTTCAATAATCTTAATTAGGAAATCCCGTCCAACGGCGTCTGAATGCTTATTTAAGAATCTGTTAATCTCCTTTTGCTTAATGATTTTTACAATTAGCTTAACTATAAACTTAGGAAGTTTTGCTAGTAACTTTGAGTTACTTTCCTTTATTGTCCTTTCAACGTTAATATACTTAATTTCATTGCTATTCTGCGCCATTTATTCAAAAGAAGTGTTCATTTGTTATACAAGTAAAATTATTACCATAAGCCCATATTTTTCAAACCCTAAAACGATAAATGTACGGAAAGGGCTTGCCAATAGCAACTTTTTGTCGTTAAATAATAACCTATTGAATTACTTAGTTTGTAATGGCAACATGGTCAATGTAATACCTTTTCTGAATAATTTTAAGAGGTATACTGACCACCAAATTCGTTTGTTTTATTTTAAAATTCGTAGAACTTGGATATGGCTTAATGATTATTGCCAATATTTAAAACACATTTCCAATTTCCATCAATTTTTTTCCATATATCAATAAATTTGGTGTGTACCAAAGCTGGGCCATCAGGTGTGTTCTTAGTTATTTGTGAGTGGCCTCTTACATATGCTAGATCTCCAGATGCAGAAACCTCAATATTATCTATTTCATATTTATAAGTATCGAATAAAAGATTTTTATCGTCAAACCAAACAGTTAACGCCTTCCTAAACGCTTCTGGGCCTTGGTAAGCAGGTATGTTTGGGTCCATAAAATAAGCATCAGGACTAATAAAACTAAGATTAGTTTCAATATCCTTCTTTGTAACAGCTGCGGACCATCGATCTTCGAGTTTGCGAAGCACTTCAGTCTCTTTTGAAATATCTACTTTTGGAGTAGAAGAGCATCCTATTAAAAATGGTAGGATACAAATTGATAATAATGTTGTTCTCATTAGTTTAGTTATTAGTTTGACTTTAAATTGTTTATTAATTAAAGTTACAAACATTTCTATGCCTAAGTCAACTTTTTGAGAATGAAAAACTTTATGTCGGTTGCTTGAAAACGTGATGAAAATGAGTTGAATTGCACTGTAAAAAACTAGTGCATTTTTTGTATGTTGAGATTCTAGAGTAATTGCTTGATATGCAGAATAAAGTAAAGGTTTGATTATATGAATCTCACACTATACAACATTTGCCTGATAGTGTGGGATTTTGTTAGATATCCTGCAGTTTTTTTAAAATCCTATTCGGTAGCCCACCGTGAGTCCTTGGTATTTTTTCCCCATCAGAGCATTTAAGTTTACTTTTTGGTACTCAAAGCCAAGATTAAACACTAAGCTTACCTGCGGGCTAATATCGGGGATGTTTACCACACCAATGCCCGGGGTTATTGAGAATGTGTTAATATCGCACAGTCGCTTTAAATCCTTGTATAAATCCTTATAGCCAGTATAAAGGCTGTCTGCTGTTAAAAGCATCGCTTTTTGACTCTTAATAAGGGTGTCGGCGCTGTTCTCTAATTTTTCCGATGCGGCAATTATTTTGTTTAACTCTGCAATTTTAATGGAGTCCTCATGTGCCAGTACTTTGTAGTACTTTAGATCAGCCATTATCTTTTTTAGCGTTTCCGTGGGTACAAGTATTGCGTTTGCGCTAGCAAAATCTACTGTACCATCGTTTACTTTGGTGCCACGGTGCTCTACGCCGTTAATGGTTAACTTGACATCCTGTGCGTTTAGCGTTAGCACTAGCAGCGCAAGTAGTATAGTTAAATAGTATTTCATTATTTGTAGGAGTTTAAAAATTCGTAAACCTCTTCCTTTGTAATATTTTCAGGGTTATCTCGTTCTTTACGGCCAGCTTCAATGCGTGCATCGGCTTCCATGATGGCTTTACGCGATTCTTGCTTTACGCGTTCCAGTTCTGCCTTTAGCTTGTTGTAGTCGTCCTCCAGTATTTGGTTATTGTCCTTCATATCACTGTAGCGTTTCTCAATCTCCTCTAGCTGATTTTCGCGCTCTTCCAACTCTTGCAATAATCGCCTTTTGGCAATTGCTTTTATGGCAATAATGCCTCCAAGCGCGGTAAGGCCAAGCAGTAATCCCCACGATTTTTTGCTAGTCAGTTTAAAATCCTTTAGCACCAATAATATGAGCACAATAAATACAACAGCAATTACTGCTATCTCTATGTTTTCGCGTTTAAGTATGCTTAGTAGTTCCATGGTTTTAAGTTTTTACGATTTCATTTTACCTGCTTTCTCAATTTTACCAATGATATTGTGCAGTGGCTCAACACCTACAGCGACCAATACTGCCGATATTACTACTCCAAGCAGCACATTATGCTGGAAAAAGGCAACTGTGGCTGTAGAAATTGAATCGGAGCCAATTGTTACTCGTGATATGGCATCAATCATAGTGATGTCAAAACCGTAATATAGCACCAGAACAAGTACCAGCGAAATTATACTAGAGCATATTCTGCAGTATATCTGCAACGATTTTGTTCGGATTGTTTGGGCCGATATTATCATTTTCCCACCCGTATAGGCTGGTTCAGTTACCACGCCCCATAGCAACCAGTTAAACATTTTATTTACTTTGGTTGATGAGTCGAAATTGTAGAGCCTATCCAGTTTGTCGCGGTACTTTTCAGCGCGGTTATTCCATACGCGGTAGCGTTTCCATTTTAAATCGCAGTAGTTGAAAATACTTACGAATATTTCCACTGCCCGCTCAACGAATACTGCCATTAGCAGGTATATGAAAAATATATAGGTTGCTTTGGTTATTACATCTACTGTTTCCATAGGTTATATTTTTGGCACAACACGGTTCTTATTCTTGAATTGCTTAAGCGCCTCGTTAAACTCGGGACTATTGTTCCACTTGCTCAGGTAGAAGTTTATTTTGGTTTGGAAGTTTTGATGCGGGAAGTTACTTCCGGGACAGGCCTTATCGGCTATGCAGTAGTGCGGGATAATTCCTTTGGGGTTTTGGAGTTTGGTTTCGTAGTGATACTCCACGGGCACATCGTGCATTTTTACCCATAGCGCAACAACACGGGCAGCGGCCTCTAGTTGCGCATTAGTGGGTTCGGTTATACCCTTATTGCCGTTAACGTTGGCGTTTGGAATTTTGGGGTCGGTCTCAAAATTTCCTTGGAATGCCAGTCCCATTGAGTGCCCGTTATGCCCAACGGCGTGATTCCCGAATCTGTCCCACCTGCAAATAACCCTGATTGTTCCATCCTTAAAAACCACGCAGTGGTAGCCTGTAAGCCATCCTTTGCGGTCAAACTCCTTAGTTAACTCAATGTAAGGAGCATCGGAGTGGAAACAAGTGTGGTGGTAGGTAATTAGGTCAATCTTGCTGGTAAATCTGTGCGTATGCTCCAAGCGCTCGGGGCGGTCGCCTTCGTCGTAGGTAAATCCAACGATCTCCTCAATGGATTGTGGTGCTTTGCCCAAATCGGTTGATTTTGAACTTGGAGCGGGAGAGGAAACCTCAGATTTTTCTTTTTCCTTCACAATCTCCTCCATAAGTTCGCTCTTCTTAACTATTAGTTTGCGGGTCATTAGGAAGTTAATGGGTTTGCTACCCGCACCAATGATAATGCCTGTAAATATAAACTCCAGCAATGCTGATAAACTGCGTGTTTCGTACTCAACAGGGCTTAGGTCAGTTATAAATGTCCAAACAGAAAATTTAGTTATATAGCAACCTGTTATGGCTATTAGCGTTCCGAGGATTTGCATCCAGAACTCCTTTTTGATATTGGTTTCCTTCAGTTGAGCATCAAAACGTGCTTGTTCGTCGCTAATTTCCTCGTGAGTAAGGATTTTAACCACATCAAAGTTCGATTCCTTGAAATCCGTTTTTTTGCTTGAGTTAGGAATAATTTCTCTAGGGTCCTTATCGGTGGTTGATTTTAGAAGGATTTCATTTTCCTCAATGGCCACAGCCAACGTGTTTTGCTTCTCCTTTAAATCCTTAGCAGCATGAAATTCTGTGGAATTTTTAAGGAGCGTTAGCCTGTTTAATGCTTTGTTGAAAAAGGTTAGAAACCTTTCCAGCATCAACGCGGCACCCAATAATGCTGCAAGTTTTACAATTATTGGGGTTAGTTCAATTAGTTCTCTGTTAGCCATATACGTTATGGTTTTGTTTAGGATGATTGACGATATCTTAAGTTATTGTTTGGTTTGTTAGCATAAAACTATACTATTTTTTTGAAGTGGCAATTTGGCTGTTTATAGTTTAATAGGATTGGATGAGAATTTGTTACTTTAGAAAGCCAGAAGCAGGAAGATGGAAGATAGAAAAATATCTGATTTTACTAATTAAACCATTCACTATAAATTACTTATTAAAAAAAAATCACAAAACTGCAATAAAGTAAAAATTCATCGTCAGTATAAATATGAAAAGCGAAAATCAGAATACGGGTTTAAGTCAGTTTATCGCCACTGAGTACAAAAATCTGGTGAAATACGTTAAAAAGTACCTTAACGAGAAGTACTACAACGTTACCGCCGAGGATATTGTGCAGGATGTTGCGCTGAACTTATTTACCAAACTCGATTTTGACGCTAAAATTGAGAATGTTGCTGGTTATGTTTACCGCTCAGTTAAGAATAGGGTGGTGGATGTACAGCGAAAACCTAAAAATGAAGTTTTATTGGAGCAATTCAACGATGTTGACGATAGCAATGGCGATGATTTTATAGCAAAACTACTTGCCAAAGCACAGGAGTCAGAGAGTAAGTTTGTTGATAGCGAATTGTTCCATAAAAAGTTGAACGCCGCATTTGAGGAGTTACCTGCAAAACAAAGGGCGGTAATTATTGCCACAGAGTTTGAGGGTTACTCGTTCGAGGAGTTATCCGATGAGTGGGATGTTCCAGTAGGAACGCTACTATCGTGGAAGCATAGAGGGATTAAGAAACTAAAGGAGTATATCAAGCTTGATGATTTTTATATAGTTAACGAAGAAAACAATTAAACAATTCTAATAAAATGGAAAGAACAGAAAGTAAACACAGGAATCGCTGGATGTGGGGACTCCGAATGGTAGGTTGGGTTATTGTAGGTGTAATTACTGCGGCAGCGTTGGCATTCGTATTCGGATACTTTGTAATGCTACTTTGGAACTGGCTAATGCCCGAGTTGTTTGGCTTAACCACCATCACATTCTGGCAGGCATTTGGAATTACTCTACTTGCTCGGTTAATCTTTGGAGGTTTCAAGCACAACGGACATTCTAGCAAATCAAAGTGCAAGGACAAAAAGTTCAAGCACTGGGGTAACAAGCATTGGAACAATTGCTGTTCAACAAAGGACTGGCGTCATTTCGACGAGTACTGGAAAGAAGAGGGCGAAAAATCGTTCAAGGAGTATATCGAGAAAAAGAAGAACGATTAATGTTTGGGTGAAAGAATGGCAGATATACAGCCATTCTTTATTTGTTTTATTCTCATTTAAATTCATACCTTTGCAGAACTAAAACCATTGGATGTTTAAATTTAATTCGGAGCGTGTGAGGTAAATAACTTTGGAGTAAAAACCAAGGTTATCCCTTAAATTCTACTCGGCAAGTTCTTGTCGGAGTTTTTTACTATTTATTTTATTCAAATCAGCAAAGGCTATAACAGAACTGCCTATTGTTTCAAAATTAAATTTAAACATCATGAGTAACGAAAATAAATCAATTCACGAGTTCGATTTCAACCTTATTTGCGAATATTTCTCAAGCATTGAACGCCAGGGCCCAGGTAGCTCCGAGGTTACAATTAAGGCGTTGAGTTTTATCGACAATCTTACAGAAAACTCCCGTATTGCCGATATCGGCTGCGGAACCGGCGGACAAACAATGACTTTGGCTCAAAATACCAAAGGAAATATCACTGGTGTTGACCTATTTCAGAACTTCGTTGATATATTCAACACAAACGCCACTAAGTTAGACCTACAGGGTAGGGTTAAGGCTATAGTTGGTTCAATGGACAATCTTCCCTTTCGGGACGAGGAGTTTGACCTAATTTGGTCCGAAGGTGCCATTTACAACATTGGCTTTGAGCGCGGTTTAAATGACTGGAACCGATTTCTCAAAAAAGGAGGCTATATTGCAGTAAGCGAGGCATCGTGGCTTACGCAGGAGCGACCAGCTGAGATAGAGAAATTTTGGGTAGATGCCTATCCCGAAATTGACACTATTCCCAATAAAGTTGCCATAATGCAAAAGGCAGGTTACGTTCCGGTTGCCACATTTATTCTGCCTGAGAATTGCTGGGTAGAGCATTTCTACGTACCGCAAACTAAAGCGCAGGAGTTATTCCTTAAAAAGTATGCAGGGAATAAAACTGCCGAGGATTTAGTTGCCAACGAACGCCACGAGGCGCAACTGTACGCTAAATACAAGGAGTTTTACGGTTATGTATTCTATATTGGAAAGCAAATATAGATGATTTGCTAATATTTTTAACCACAAAGGCAAGCAAGGATTATCCTTTGAGCGCCTTTGTGGTTATATTATTTATAAAGTAGAGCCTAGAGTCAGTGCTACTTATCAACAATCTCCCTACCAAACGGAGTTAACGCTAAAGATGCAAGCTTTAAATGCTGCCTAGCAAACGGAATCCCTATAATTGTAATGGCCAGTAAAATTGCTAAAAGTACGTGCGAAAGACATATCCATATTCCGCCAAATATCAGCCAAATAATATTCATAATGGTAGATAAACAACCCGAAGAGCCCTTTTTGAATGTTACCTCCTTGCCAAATGGCCATAGCGCCAAAATACCCAACTTTAGGGTTTGTAAGCCAAACGGAATCCCAATAATGGTTATTATTAGAACAAAACTTGCGGCAAAGTATTCAATAGCAATAAAGATTCCACCAAAAACAAGCCAAAAGATATTCCCTATAAATCGCATACTATTAGTAAAGTGTTGTTACGAAGTGCTAAAGTAGTAAAAACTTATTTGAATAGTCAATAGTCCATGGTCATTAACTATGTTTTTTTAAAAATGTTGGTATATACACTACAAAATTGCCTCTTTTGGCGCGCGTCTAAAGGATGCGTGGATTAAATGATATGGCACTCATTATAAGACTAGAATAAACTAAAAAAAATTAAAATTATGCTCA
>CAZTVY010000016.1:0-17908 GCA_964617235.1 uncultured Rikenellaceae bacterium
TTTTTGTTTGGATAGTAGTCTTCTCCCGCAATTTTCTTCTTTATAAGATAGATTTTTAGTTCTTCCAATTGACTATGTTTTCCGTAACCAAATGAAATTGATTGGTTCTGGGCAAAATCCCATTTCAGGCTAAAGCGTGGGTCAATTGAGTAGTTTCCATTCAAAGCAAAGTAGTTGAAGTTAACCCCTGTGTTGGCTGTTAAATTATGCGTTACACTGTACTTCGACTGTACGTAGAATTCAGCGTAGTTACTGCTTCCTTTCTGCTTAACAAAATTCTGGAATGTTTCAGGTTTATCGTTAATAGTACTACTCAAATCAATATTATACAGAATTTTACTGTAGTTTACTCCTGTTCTAACGGTGTGTTTTGCGCTGAATTTATGATTCAAAAAAGTATTAACCCCGACCCTGCCCGATTTATCGGTAAAGTCCCAGTTGGGACGCAGAACAAGCAAATCATCGTATCGCTCTCCGAACATAGTGTTAACCGTTCCCGACGCCGCCAGAGAAGTATTCAAGTAGGTTTTGCTACCAAGCAGAATTTTATGGGTAATACCTGCTGCTCCCATACTTATATTCCAATCGTACGAAGTTCTATCCCAGTCTGTTTCCCATTTTACAGAGTCCTTATCCTCGGGTTCGGTGTTGTTATCAATTGCTCCAACGCCCCATATCGAAAATGTTCCTGCTTTACTGGTAGGAAAATTCAACTTAAACGACAAATCCTGATATCGCGGAATTTGCTCGGAGGGAATAAGCCCCATCTTACTTATTAAGTCAAGAGTAGAGTATCGGTAGTTGAATAGGTAACTCGATTTTCCTCCTTTTACAAAGGGTCCTTCAGATGCAAAGTCAATTCCCATTAGTCCCGCCTGAAACGTACTTTCACGCTTTTCGTTGTTTCCACTCCGCAGTTTCATATCAAAAACACCTGCAAGCGCATTACCGTATTCGGCAGGAAAGGCGCCGGTAAAGAAATCTGAGTTAGCCAAGAGTTGACTGCTAAAAACAGCCACCACTCCACCACCAGCAACGTTTCCGCCTGCAAAGTGATTTGGGTTAGGAATCTCAACTCCTTCCAATCGCCACGAAACACCCTTGGGAGAATTACCCCGAATAATAATGGCATTATCCTGAATGTTACCAACGGTAACACCTGCAAATGCTGATACCATTCGAGCTGGGTCATCCAAACCACCAGCGTAACGGCGGGTTTCCTCAACCGTAAACGATTTTGCGCTGATTGTTGCCATTGGGTTCATTGGCTTATCCTTACGTGTATGGGCCTTTACCACCACCTCCTGAATATGGTTGATGCTCTGCTTAAGGCCAACATTAAGCACAACCTCCTTGCTCGATGTAATAAGCACTTCGGGGATTACAACTTGCTCGTAGCCAACAAAGGCAACTTGAATACTGTAGCGGCCAAGCGGCGCATTTTCTATTCGATAATTACCATCCATATCGGTTGATGTTCCAAGTGTAGGATTTGTACCCAGAATTACCACCGTTGCGCCTGGAAGCGTGGCTTGAGTTTCAACATCTACAATATTACCCTTAATAACTTGGGTTAAATTTTGGGAATTAGCAATTTTACATGATAGTAAACTAAACGCATAAAGCACTAGATAAATAAAGAGTTTTGCGATAAGTTTAATAGTTGTTTTCATGTGTTTAATTTTTGTTAAGAATCTGATTGTCTATAGATTTAATTTGGTATTAAGAATTAGCTTTACACGTGCACACATGGAATGTCCATGCTTTAATTATTGCGTTTATGGCTAATTCATTACATGGACATTTCATCGGTTTTTTGTTTATAATTCAAACCTATGACAACCTCTTTCGACTATACCCCTATTACTAAAGTGAGATTTTTTTAGAATTTTGAATAATGATTAACGAATGATGATTTTTAAAGTGTAAGGCAGAACTTCCGAAGTCCATAGAACCTCCGTTAGCACTCGTCTTATGACGAGTGCGCAATTATAACTTGCAGGCGTAGTGGAGACTTGAGCCACTAAAGCGACGCATTTGGAAGACGCGCTCGAACAAAGTAATTAAAATATGACGTAATTTACCGAAAGTTCAAGATTACAGCACATCACAAAATTGGCTGTATCTCAACAATAATAAGCCCTTATAGACCCCCCGGCCCATTTTCTGAATGCATATTATCTTTGCGTAAAGAAACATTTAAAACAGATATTATTTGTTTTTACATCAATTATAAAAAGCCGTGTCAAACAATATATTAATAAAATGCATCAATTTGAATACACAGATTTAAACAAGTTTTATGTTTCGGTTGGAATCTCTCTTCCGATAGCAGCGTTTACCTTGCTATGGTTTTTCTCCTTTAGTGAAAGTTCTGATTTATTAATAACAACAGAAGAACTAAAAAACCTAACGGTAGTGGCACAAAGTGTAATCCATCAAAGACAAACATATATTAGTTATTTACCAAGAATAACATTATTTATTTCAATATTTTCTTTTTTTGCTGGCTTGTTTTTTATCAAAAAAGGCATTAACGGTTGGATTAAGAGTGAAAAATTAAACAAAAAAACAAATCAACAAAAGAATAAACGTGACTATAATCATCGCTCTTCTTTAAGGAAGATTATGTACAATAATACCTCAATCCAAAAAATAAAACTTGTTCCAACAAGGACGAGTAATTATAACCTGGAGGTGACAAGGAAACGCAAGCCAATTAACGCAAGTGCATCTTCTTGTCGGATTCAAACAAAGAAAAACTTAAAACCTTAATTAGATTATTTATGGGAATGATTGAAGCACCAACTAAATGTTTTATAACGGGTTTACCAACAAGAAACATCAATAGTCAATTCCACTTAATAGAATATTACATTGAAATTGAAGGAAGGATTTTTTATTTGCAATTTGAACATTCCTTTAGTCCAAGTAGAGATATTTTAAACAACGAAGGCTTTTTTGTAAAGCTAATAAAGAATGGAAAAATAAAACCTAAGGTTCTTTTAAATAACACTATACTTCTAGATTTATTAGTCGAAGAGAAAAACATTGACTAATAAAAAATTTTTTATTTAACTAGTTACTTATTGGTAATTCATTATTTTGTAAAACCCAACAGTTGTGCTCTTTCTATAACAAGCGGGGTGTTCTAATTTTCCCAAAATACTGGTTGAATGCTCCTTTTCTAAAAGATGCAGACTATGCGGCAAAAAATAATACAAATTAGTCTTTCACACAACGCACAGAAAAACCATCTAATCCATCGTTATAACCTCTAATTAAATTTCCATTATCGTAATACAAACAATGACTCCACCCATCGTTAGTATTAAATTCAGAGGAACTCCAATAAAAACCAAAATTTTTGACCAATAGAAAAGAACCATAACCGTCCCTATAACCACCAGGAAGCCCCGTAAATCCCGTTTCGTTTGTCGCATTGTTATTGGGACTTTGCCAATGTAACGTTCCTTTCTCCTTAAGTTTTCCTCCTGCTACATCTGCGCCTCCTAGATAGTTTGCTAATAACATCCACTCATTATCAGTAGGGATATGCCATCCCGTAGGGCACAATTTATTAGTATTTACGGAATACCAATTATATAGTGCTCCATACGAACTACCATACTCAACAATGTCGTTATTATACCAACAATAAGCGGGTGATAACAAATCATTCCATTCAGAAGCATCAGTTACAAAAGGAATGTCTGTACCATCATTATATTTAGTTGTCCTCAGGTTCTCTGCCATCCATACCTGATTTCCAATGGTTACTGTTTTATAAACATTTCCATCGGCATCTGTTACATTTGTAGTAGCATTATCTTCTTTATCACAACCACTTGAAAAGAATAACAACATTCCAAATATTATGGTATTCTTTAATAATTTTTTCCTCTCCATCTATTTAATTTAACTACTTTTTCTAAAAACTTTAAAAGACACACTGAAAATATTTCTTTGCTATCTGTTTGCACCTACTTATTATTATTTGGCATTGACAAGTCCTCTTCTAAGGTGTGCCAGAAGAATATCCATACTTCCTTTCGTTTAACTGTGTACTTATAACCCAATGAATCAATCTTAACCCTGATAGTCTGATTTCCCGTGGAGTCGTTGTAATTTAACACCTCATCCCCTACTGGTAGCCTAAACTTACACTCAAAGATACACACTCTTTTATCTCCATCCACCATATACACAGCCGAATCGGTAACATGAATTATCTGTGTAGGCGTGTAGGTGTTTGAATCTTTCGTCTCTGTGTACCAAAAAAATATCTTATTAGCCATTGGGTAGTACTGCCCGAATAAACTAACAGGAATAATTAGTAATATAAAGATAAGCCGTCTCATTGAATTAGGATGCTAACTTCAATTCTACAACACTAAAGTGTATAGTAATCAAAACGTTAATTTAGCATATATTTAATTAAAAAGAGATATTGCCATTAACTTTTTTGATAAATGATTTAAAATTGCTAATGGTAAACTCGGCTTGGAGTGTTAACAAATAATCTCAGTGAATAATGAATATTGATTAACGAATGATGATTTTTGAAGTGTAAGGCAGACCTTCCAACGTCCAGAGGACTTGGAAGCGTCAATTAAATATTAAATGTAAAATGTAACTTTTTGAATGTAAATCTTCTGATTATCAACTACAAGAACCTTATCCCAATCTTTCCACCTACCCAAGTCTTCACACTATTTCCATTACTGCTTGTGCTGTTTGTAAAAGAATAGGGAACTAACGAGGAAAAAGTATCGCTGTAGTACTTCGAATTAGTATCTGTTACGTAGATATTGTAGGTTAATCCAAAAGTAATTGAGGTTTTGGGTGATATTTTTCTGTCTAAACCTAGCGTAAACTTGTAGAGTGAGTTCCTCGATGCAAAGTAACTACCCTTCATTACTTGATGTGCCGTTAAATCTATGTCGAATAAGTATTTGTCCGATTTTCCGAGAGTTGTTCCCAAGCCGTATCCAAACATCCAAACAGGGTTATCCAAGTTTTCGGGTCGAAGTCCAACTGATACTATTGAATGGAATTTCTTTACACCACTTCGGAATGCCATGTTTGAGTAGAAAACCTCATCGGCCGATAGTTCAATTTTGTGGTAACCTTTCCGCACAAAGTTGAAAAGTCCAATGGGAATACCATCGCAAGAGTCGGCATAGTTGATTACAGCAATTTGGTAACCCTTAAAGTATGCCGCTCGGTTAAACACACTTGTTACCTGAACTCCGTCCAAACTATCCGTATTATTTATAACACCTGCAACCTGCGTTCCTACAATTTTCTTAGCGTGGTTAATTACCCCTGCCACCTGAACCCCTTCGGCTTCGCCAATAAGATTGGTAACTCCTGCAACCTGAACTCCGCTCATTTCGCTACCGATATTGAAAATACCCGCAACTTGCACACCTGTAAATTTTCCGCCCACAAAGTTTCCGGTTCCTCCTAGCTGAATGTAATCCGCATCGTTAAGAACAAAATTTATAACACCAGCCGCCTGTATGCCGCTCATCTGCCTAACGGCATTGAATGTTCCTGCACCTTGGAATCCATAAGCTAATCCTCCCACAACGTTAGCTACACCAGCTAGCTGACAATATCCGGCATCTTCCCTAACAATATTGGCAATGCCTCCCAGCTCAACCTTCCGCACACCCTGCACGTAGCCAATTGTCATATTCAACGAATAATCGTTCACGGTTTTACCCGATAATAACTTATTGGTACTCACAAACGGAATAAGCGAAAACTGAAACTTACTGAATAGCGTATCGGAAATATTTTTTGTGTTGATTAATAACCTATTGGGGATTAACCATTCCGGCATTTTGATTCGATTCTTTTCCTTTTCTATAGTTGGTTCAATAAGCAATGGTGTTTCCTCTATCTTCTGCTTAGTGGATAATTCAACGTTAACATAATTCAGGTTGCCCGAAATAGGCGATAACAGTGTATCGGCATAACCCTCCTTGCTGACTTTTAGCTCGGGGTTTGCAGCATCGGTAGGAACTTGGAGCTTAAAGTAGCCATACTCATCGGTTATGGTCGATACCTTTTGTTCCTTGTTATAAACAGTGGCATTGGTTAATTTATCGCCAGTTTGGGAATCGTACAGGTATCCCTCAACCACAACCTCCTCCTTTGCCATAGCATCATTCTTTTGCAGAATTATATACTTGCCACGTACCTTATATTTTACAGTACCATTAAAAATAGTGTTTAGTGAATGCCTAACCGATTTGGCCTCTACATCAATACTAATTTTATTTGTTGTGCTTATAACGTTTGGGCTGTAGGAAAACACCACGGCTGTTTGTTGCGAAATTGCATTAAGTACAAAGGGAACAGATTCGTTCGATATGGATAGTGTTACCTCGCGCTCAAGCGGTGGTACTGAACTATTCTGCGATTTTATGTTGATAGTTAGGGTTGATATCAGGAATAGTAAAAGTATCTTCTTCATTCTGCTTACTCCTTTTTACAGGCATCTCCGTTAATTATATATCCATCTGTATCCTTTGTAACAGTTAATTCGAGCGTTTCGCTAATAATACTTAGAATCAGCTCTATATCCTCATTCTCGAACTTAACTGATATTGTGCAATCCTTTAGTTGCTCGTTACCAAAACGAATGTTGGTACCATAAACCATATTTAGCTGCTGAACCACATCGGCAAGGCGAACGTTCTGGAAAAGGAAAACCTTGTTTACATAAGCCGTAGCATTAACATCGGGCGATGCAATCCTTGTAAATGTTCTAGTATTCTTATTGTAAATTCCCATTTCGCCCGCAGTAAGGCTTATTCCCTTATTATCCTTTGTAAAGAATATTACCTCGCCCGATTTTACAAACACCTCAACAATGGTATCGGTATCAACCGCTTTAATATTGAACGATGTTCCAATATCCTCAATTAGTGTTCCCTCGGCCTCAACAATAAACGGTTTATCGTCGATATGCTTTACATCGAAGAAGGCTTCGCCTTCTAGTTTCAGCCTGCGCTCCTTTTTGCCATAATTCTTGGTGTAGGTAATTTTACTGTTCTTGTTCAGCGCAACAGTTGAACTATCAACCAAACTTTTAGTAATAACGCTATCCTTGCTTGCTGCTGCAACCATTTCGGTGGGGTAAAGCAGAGCAGAGGTGTAGTACCTGTAAAGCCCAAACGATATTCCCGACACAATAACCAGCACCGCCGCAACTCTTAGCCATACAGGAATTTGGAAGGTAACCGTTTTTGCTACTGGCTCTGGCTGAACGGTTTTTTTCTTCATCTGCTGATGAACCTTGCCCCAAGCTTTGTCAATATCAACCGTATTAACTGTATGCGATGCAACCGCTTTTTGGTTAACAAACTCTATATCGCCAAAGTACTTGCGGTTAACCTCCGACTCGTTGAGCCATTGGTTAAGCAAAGTAATCTCCTGCTCGGTTGCTTCACCAGCAATGTACCGCGCAATTATTTGGTCAATATGTTTGTTCTCCTCAACCAAAATTTTAGTTCCTCATAAATAGTAACCAAATCAAAACAGGTAAATAGTCCTTCAACTTTTCCCGCAGCACTTTCAGTGCTTTTACCATATGGTTCTCCACTGTTTTTACTGAGATTCCCAACTGCTCTGCTATTTCGGCGTAAGTCAAATTTTCGAATCTACTCAACTTAAACACCAACCTGCACTGGTCGGGTAACGAATCAATGGCATTGGCCACAATAGCATCTAACTCACTTCCTATCAAATCCTGCGAAGCATCGTCGTGCAGCAATTCCGTTTGGTTTTTAACAGAATCCCCGTATGTTTTTCGCACTTTATAGTGCTTAACCCTGTTCAAGCAACTGTTATGAACTGCCCGGTATAGGTACGATTTAACCGAAGTGTGAATCTCCAGCGTATCGTGCTTTTCCCAAACAGTAAGGAATGCGCTCTGTACCATCTCCTCGGCCTCATCCATATCGTTCAGTATTGTGTTGGCGTAATTGCAAAGACGCTCGTAGTAGGTTCTGAAAATTGTCTCAAAAACCTGCTCATCGCCCTGACGCAATGCTTCCACAATATTTCTATCCAATAACTCCAAAGCGGCCTTATTTGGGAAGTAAAGATAAATAATAACATTATGCTGTCAATTTATTGTGTTTAATAAATGACAACTTTATGTTAAGATACCACTAGTCTGATGAAATAATATATTTTGATTTTTTACCACAAAGTGACACTAAGGATACACGAAGTCCACGGATTAATTTGGTTAAGGTACAGGCCTTTGGAGTATAATTGAAGGAATCTTCAATAAAACTTATTCTCCAATATTTTTTATTACGCAACTCTGTAACTTTAACACAAATATGCCATTCATTTTTTATAAATACTTTGCCCCATGAGGCCTTAAAATTAGCAGCAGAGCTGCGCTATACTTGTAGCAAAAGCAAATACATACAAACGTAAGCTCCAGAGGAGCGAAATATCATATTAAACTATTGGAATAATAGTTTAATTAGTATTTACTTTTCCATAATAAAAGTGATTTATTATATATCAATGATTTATGTGTCTTTAGTCAAAAAACTCAAAATTGTATTCATCACGATAACTTATGTCATGCTTTAAGAGAATATCCATATACTCTTCTCTAAACGATTTCTTTCTATGATGATGCTCTTGATTAATAATGTATTGAACAACTTCGTTTATTTGTGAGTGAGAATGAGTAAATGCCCCATAACCTTTTTGCCAATCAAATTTAAATTTTGATAATTTCTTTCCCTTTATCCACGAGTTTGTTGACGTTTTAATTTCTTCTATAAGATTTGGAATGAGTTGGTTAACATTATAGCCAATAAATATATGAACATGGTCGGGCATGCTGCCTATAGCCAACAACTTGTGTCCGTGGTTCTGAATAATCCCAGTAATGTATTTTTCAAGTTCATCCTTCCATGTTTTTTCGATTAACGCCATTCTATTCTTGGGCGAAAAAATAAGATGAACATAGAATTTGGTGTAGGTGTTGGCCATTTCTTTAGTTATTAAGGTGTTAGTTAAATTTAATTATTATTTCGCCAATAAACCATTCATTTATACAAATTTTCTCTCTCATTATATTTCGGTGCTCTGCACCTTAAACTTACTGACAACTATAAAATGCTACAAATATTAAGCGGCTCTGCCGCAAGTTGTTTACATATTTTTAAAGATTTTTAAGGTGCATAGCACCAAAATATTTGTAGAACAAGGAGATAGGCGGCGGTTTCAAGGTGCAGAGCACCGAAATATTTTTAATAATTAAATATCCTGCAGTTTTAGAAATAAAAAAGCCCGACTAAATCCAGCCGGGCTCATATATTCTAGAATGATTATTATAATCCAAACTCTTTCTTCAAGGTATCAACATAGTCAAGCTTTTCCCAGGTGAAAAACTCAACCATGCGCTTTTCGGTTTTTGCGCCGTTGCCATTACCGTTTACAATGAACTCAACCTCACGCTTGAAGTAATCGCGACCAAAATGGCCGTATGCTGCGGTTTCCTCAAAAATTGGATTTTTCAATCCAAAGCGCTTTACAATTGCTGCTGGGCGCATATCGAATACCTTTTGAACTTTCTGCGCAATTTCACCATCGGTAAGTTTTACCTTTGATGTTCCGTAGGTGTTCACGTAAAGACCTACTGGCTGTGCAACACCAATTGCGTAGGCAACCTGAATCAAAATCTCATCGGCAATACCTGCTGCAACCATATTCTTAGCAATATGACGTGCTGCATAAGCCGCAGAACGGTCAACCTTCGATGAATCCTTACCCGAAAAAGCACCACCTCCGTGTGCGCCTTTACCACCATAGGTATCAACAATAATTTTACGTCCTGTTAGTCCTGTATCGCCATGTGGACCACCAATCACAAACTTACCGGTTGGATTAACGTGTAGGATAAAATCGTCCTTGAAAAGTTTCTGAACACGCTCAGGGAATTTTGCCTTTGCACGTGGAATCAGAATATTTTTAACATCCATACGTATCTTTTCAAGCATCCTGTTATCATCGGCATCAAACTCGTCGTGCTGAGTTGAAACTACGATTGTATGAATACGCACTGGTTGATTGTTATCGTCGTACTCCAATGTAACCTGCGATTTAGCATCTGGACGTAAATAGGTCATCTCCTTACCCTCGCGACGAATTTTGGCAAGCTCCATTAATAATACGTGCGACAGCACTAATGAAAGCGGCATATAGTCGTCGGTTTCGCGACTAGCATAGCCAAACATCATACCTTGGTCACCAGCACCTTGATTTTCCTCTGTTTCGCGAACTACACCACGGTTAATATCCGGCGATTGTTCGTGTATTGAAGAAATTACTCCACACGACTCAGAGTCGAAACGGTATTCCTGTTTAGTATAGCCAATTCGTTTGATAACCCTACGGGCTACCTCCTGAACATCAACATATCCTTTAGTTTTAACTTCACCACTAAGCACGGCTAATCCTGTTGTTACAAGGGTTTCGCAGGCAACTTTTGAATCGGGGTCCTGACGAAGAAACTCGTCAAGTAGAGCATCGGAAATTTGGTCGGCCACTTTATCAGGGTGTCCTTCCGATACGCTTTCGGATGTAAATAAGTATCCCATCTTATTAAGAATTTAGATTGATTAACAAAAATGCGACGGGAAGGTTTGGGCGATTGCGATAATAATTCTGTTTTAGCATTTATTTATTGTGGTTGCAATCAGTCAAATCTTTCCACATTCGAACTGCAAAGGTAAGCAAAAAGTAGAAAGGGAAAAGTTTTTTACTAAAAACTTATTGATGACCAGCAATTCCTACTTAACATCTGGCTCAAAGAAAATCCATTTAACGGCAGGTATCTCCTTTTTTAAATCCTTCTCGCATTTATTGATATTCTCAACCAATTGGTCTGTTGTATCAACATTCACCATCTTTGCTTTCACTGCAACCATAAGCTCTGAGCCAAGTTGTAGTGTAATCAGATTTATCACCTTATCAATTTCTGGCCTCGATTCCAAAAAAGCCTCAATCCTACTACATGTTTTTTCATCGGCACTTTGCCCAATAAGTAGGCCTTTTACTTTAATGGCAATGAATATGGATATTATAATAAGTAACACACCAATGCCAATACTTCCAATGGCATCGAAAATTGGATTTCCAGTAATAATCGATAGGATAACAGCAAGTAAAGCAAACGCTAATCCAAGTAACGCTGCAACATCCTCGCCAAACACAACCACAAGTTCGCTTTGTCGGCTGTTTTTAAGCCACGACCATAGCGACTCATTCTCTCTTAGTTTATTGATTTGGGTAATGCAGCCATAGAGCGATGCCGCTTCTAGGATCATACTAATGGATAAAACCACAACTGCAACAAGCGGATTATTAAGCCCCTCGTGCGAGCTAAGTTTATGAATTCCTTCATAAATGGAGAATAATCCCCCCATACTAAAAAGTATTAGGGCTACTATAAACGACCAAAAAAATATCTCCATCCCGTAACCAAGCGGATGCTGGGCATTTGGTTTTTTCTTGGCTGCCTTTAATCCTAGGAATAGTAGGGTTTGATTTCCGCAGTCGGCAAAGGAGTGTATGGATTCTGCTAGCATTGCTCCCGAACCAGTTACTACTGCCGCAATAGTTTTTGTAATTGCTATTCCAAGATTTGCTAAAAAAGCAAATAGAATTGATTTTATTGATGCGCTTTGATTGGACATACCCTATATTATATAAGTCTTCTACTCAATTTATTCAAAAGTTTATAGCTCAAAATTGCTGTTATTGAGCCAACAAAATTTGCCAAAAAATCAAAAAAGTCAGCACCTCTGCTTGTAAACACAAGCAACTGCATTATCTCTATTAAACCACCATAAACAACCGCTACGGTAAAACCAATTAACAGTGATTTCTTTGTTAATCCACCTCTTTGTCTTAAGACATTATTTTCAGAAATAAGGAGCAATGTGAAAACAACGTATAATCCAAAGTGAACCACTTTATCCAAGTGTGGAATATTTAAAAAGCCCATACTAGGAAATTCTGATGATGGTGCTCCACATAGCATTAAAACGATGATTGCCCAGAGAATGGAATTAATATGTCGTTTTATGAATTTTATCATTTGAATTTTTCCTGTTTTGGCATTACCTTTAGAGCAACAAATCTAAAATTAATTTTTCAATCATGTTTGAAAAGCAAGTTTATATCGACCGTAGATTAAAACTACGAAAGAAAATCAAATCGGGTATTGCCATACTAATGGGTAATACTGAGAGTCCAATGAACTATCCTAGCAACACCTACCATTTCCGCCAGGATAGTAATTTCCTTTACTTCTTTGGTCTCGATATTCCAAATCTAATTGGTATTATCGACATTGAGGACGGAAAGGATTGCCTCTACGGCGACGATTTCGATATCGACGATATCATCTGGATGGGCCCACAACCCAAGCTTAAGGAGTTAGGCGAAAAGGTTGGCGTACTGTCAACTCATCCTTTAAAGGAACTGAACACTACTATTTCGCGCGCTATCCGTCACGGACGTAAAATTCACATTATTCCTCCGTACCGCGCCGAGAATATTCTAACGCTTGAGCGTTTGCTTGGTATCAATCAATCGTTTATCAAAACTTACTCCTCATTAGAGTTTATTAAGGCTATCGTTAGTCTACGCTCTATTAAAGAGGCCTGTGAGATTGAGGAGATTGAAAAGGCCTGCGCCATTGGATACAAGATGCACACCACGGCCATGAAAATGGCAAAGGTTGGTGCTTCGGAACGCGAGATTGCTGGTTTTATTGAGGGTATTTCCGTTGCGCACGGCTCAATGCCATCGTTCCCAATAATTCTATCGCAAAATGGCGAAACGCTTCACAACCACGACCACTCTCAAATTCTACAGCAAGGTCGTATGTTGCTTGTTGACTGCGGTGCAGAGTCAGTTTCTCACTATGCATCGGATAATACCAGAACAATCCCTGTTGGTGGCAAGTTCTCCCAACAGCAGAAGGATATTTACAACATTGTGCTTGCAGCAACCAATAAAGCCATTGAAATTGCAAAACCGGGCATACCTTATTTAGATGTTCACAAAGCATCGGCAAAGGTTATTGTTGAAGGTCTTTCGGCTATTGGACTAATGAAAGGTAATGTTGATGATGCCGTAGCAAATGGCGCTCACGCGCTATTCTTCCCTCATGGCTTGGGTCATATGATGGGACTTGATGTTCACGATATGGAGGATTTAGGAGAAAATAACGTTGGTTACGACGACGAAATTTCTCGTTCCGACCAGTTTGGAACAGCCTACCTACGTTGTGCTCGTCGCATACAATCAGGATTCGTACTAACCGTTGAACCCGGTATCTACTTTATTCCAGCGCTAATTGACAAATGGAAATCGGAGAAAATCAACGAATCGTTCATCAACTACGCAAAACTAGCCGATTATGCAAACTTTGGCGGAATCCGCTTGGAGGACGACATTCTAATTACCGACAAAGGCTGCAGAATTCTAGGACAACGCATTCCAATTACTGTTGACGAAGTTGAATCGACAATGCTGTAAGCATTTGTTATCTTGTCATTTCGACCCTGCCTGCCTGCCGGGAGGCAGGTGAAGTGAGAAATCTAAAATAATTGTTAATTAACGAAAAGACCTCCAATCGGAGGTCTCTTTTTATCTCGTGTTTAATGTCTGAAATCTTGTATCTGTCCTAAAATGCCTCCGACGCCGTAAAGTAAAACGCAGGTTCTCTATCCCTTGTAAAAGCAACATCAAAGCGCAGGTGAACATTAACCGGATTCACCCTTGCTCTTAAACCTGCTCCGTATGCCACTTTAGATTGAGATATGTCAAATCTGTCCAAATCGTTTGCTACATCGCCAACACCAGCAAATGCAGTTCCCTTTAACCATTTATATATAGGGAAACGGTACTCGGCCTGTGCGCACATCATCATTTTATCGCGGTATCGTCCTTTGTAGTAACCCCGTAGAATATCGCTTCCTCCCAACGAGGGCATTATTTGGAAGGGTGTATCGCCCCATGTCATATCGCCATAAACCTGCAGTGCAAAAATATGCTTGCCTCCCAAGGCGTAGAAATTGCGCAAATCTACCGTTAACCTTGTTACATTTAGGTTACTTCCAAAGGCTTTGCTGTAAACCATCAACGACGCTTTATAGAACTCGCCATCGGTTGCGTAAAACATATTATCGCGTGTATCCCAGGTTAGCAACAAGCCCAAACCTGCCGTAAACTTATCGTTCATCCCAATTACTCCCTGCGATAGTAATCCATCCTTCTTGATATCCTCTGCTTGGTAATAGTTTACCTGTGCCTGAACTCCCGCCATTATAACACCAAAAAGAATGCGTTGACGCTGCAGCAATACCGAAAAATCCTTCGATGTGTAGTTTTCCTCCAACGTATCGTTTGTGTTTCGGCCAATTCCAAAAAACTTATCGGGGTAGTAGTTTACTTTTAAGTGTCCTGAGTAATAAAAATCGCGAGTGCTGGTATATATTTTAGGTAATACGGTTAAAGTTACCTGATTTTTTAGCGTGTAAACGGCATTTCCCTGTAAACTCGATATCTTATTATCCTTACACCTATAGTAGTAACCCGCAGAGCCGCCAAATCCAAAACTTGTTTCCTCACCATAAAATCCAATTGGTAGGGCAATAAAATAACGTTTTGCTGTATCCCTCTTGTTAACTAGCGTGTCCGTTTGTGCTTGTACTATAAAAATGTGCGATACTACTAACGTAGACAGTAACACATATTTCCTTATTGGTCTGTAAAGGTGCATTTTACTGCTTATTTGTTTTGTCAAAATTAGTTGTTTTTGTTGGAACCATTAATGACTTTTGTAACCAATCATTCTTATTAACTCAAATTTCATGCCTGTTAGTAACTCCAGAATAGGTGTTTAATTAATGTTGAAATTTTTGTTGATTGATTTCAGTAAATATTTTTGGAGCGAATAACCCTAACCCTATATATAAACATTGCCGAAAATACCAATAGGAGCAACAAAGTTTTTCATAGAACTTTTCTCCGCTCTTATTAACAATTGTGGGGGTTGTTAATTATCAGAAAAAATTCAACACATTGGTATGTTAACAGCTGTTAATAAAGTTTGAATTACCCTGTGTTTCAGCAAACATTATATGGTTTTTAGTGTTAACAATTTGTTATCCCAATTTTAATAAGCATTTTTGCAAACGAATTACAATTTTGTTTTGAACCGAATTAACAGCTATTCATAATCATATTGTTTTATTTATTTAAAAACTAAAAAAGAAAATGAATAATAGTAATGTTGATAACTTAGGTTATGTCGATGAAAATTTGGATAGTTCCATAAATTTAGTCGATGAGATAAATAAGTTGAAGAGGGAGAAGAACGCTGTTATTCTGGCTCACTTCTATCAGAATCCAGAAATTCAGGATATAGCCGATTTTGTTGGCGATAGTCTTGCATTATCCCAAAAGGCTGCTAGTGTAAAGGCTGATATTATTGTATTTGCTGGCGTAAAGTTTATGGCCGAAACAGCAAAAATACTTTCTCCAAAAAGTAAGGTTCTTTTACCCGATTTGAATGCAGGCTGCAGTCTTGCTGAAAGTTGCAAGTACGAAGATTTTAAGAAATTTGTTGATAAGTACCCAAATCATAAGGTTGTAACCTATGTTAATACTACTGCAGATATTAAGAGTTTATCGTATATCTGTTGTACATCGTCCAATGCAGTTAGAGTAATTAATAGTATTCCTGCCGATGAGCCTATAATTTTTGCACCCGACAGAAATTTAGGTAATTACCTTAAAGCATTAACTAAACGTGAAAATATGGTTGTTTGGGATGGTGCTTGTCACGTTCACGACCAGTTTTCCTTAGAAAAGATAGTTCAGTTAAAGAAAGAGCATCCAAATGCTAAATTTATAGCACATCCTGAGTGTCCTAAAACTATTCTCTTAATTGCCGATTATATTGGCTCTACATCCGATTTGTTGAATTATACAAGTAAAGATGATAGTAAGGAATACATTATTGCTACAGAGGTAGGTATTTTGCATCAAATGATAAAAAGTAATCCTAGTAAAACATTCATACCTGCTCCTCCAAACGATTCAACTTGTGCTTGCAATGAGTGTTCATTTATGAAATTGATAACTTTAAAAAAGTTATATTTGACACTAAAATATGAGAAACCTCAAATTGATGTAGATGAAAGTTTAATTGAACTTGCCCGTTTACCAATTGAGAGAATGTTAAAAGTATAATGGCTTCATCAGATTTTATTCGTAACGATAATAGTTTAAAGGATAGTGAGTTTGAAGGAAAAATTCGTCCTTCACAGTTCGACCAGTTTAAAGGTCAAGAACACATTATTGAGAATCTTCAGATATTCGTTAAAGCAGCAAAATTAAGAGGAGAGGCTTTGGACCATGTTTTACTGCACGGACCTCCTGGTCTTGGTAAAACAACTTTAGCAAATATTATATCCAATGAACTTAATGTAAGTATAAAAACTACATCTGGTCCAATTCTAGAAAAACCTGGCGATTTAGCTGGTCTTTTAACAAATCTCGAGAAGGACGATATACTTTTTATTGATGAGATTCATAGGTTAAGTCCTATTGTTGAAGAGTACTTATACTCTGCAATGGAGGATTATAAGATAGATATCATTATTGATAAAGGACCTAGTGCTAGAAGTATTCAAATTGAGTTAAATCCTTTCACTTTAATTGGTGCTACAACACGTAGTGGTTTACTAACAAGTCCGTTAAGGGCACGTTTTGGAATCAATTTTCATCTGGAGTATTACAATTCTCTGGTTATTGAGAATATTATAAAACGTTCTTCTAAAATTTTGGGAATTGATATAGATAACGAAGCTGCAAAGGCAATTGCTTTGCGCAGTAGAGGAACTCCTCGTATAGCCAATGCTTTATTGCGTAGAGTAAGGGATTTCGCACAAGTTATTGGCGATGGTCATATTAATCACGATATTTCTGTTCACGCTCTCGATGCTCTTAAAATTGATTCACGTGGTTTAGATGAGATGGATAATAAGATTCTAAAGACGTTAATCAATAAATTTAAAGGTGGTCCTGTTGGTTTAAATACTATTGCAACTGCAGTAGGAGAGGATGCAGGTACTATTGAGGAAGTTTATGAACCATTCTTAATAAAAGAGGGATTTCTGAAAAGAACCCCTCGTGGTCGTGAAGTAACCGATTTAGCGTATAAACATCTTAAAATTGATAGATTTCCCGAACAAGGTTCACTTTTTTAGAATATTGAATCGGAAATCAATCTCATCTTTTTAAGGTCTAATATTTTAATCTTCTTACCTTTTAATTCTAATAATCCTTCAGATTTTAGTTCGCTTAGTATTCTTATAACCGATTCGGTTGCAGTTCCAACTATGCTCGATAAATCTTCTCTTGTCAGGTTAATTGTTATGTAACCTTCAGCATCAACATTAAATGTTTCGTAAAGCATTATTAATGTTTCAGCAAGTCTTTCTCTAACAGTTTTTTGTGCAATATCTTTTATGTAACTATTAGCCTGATTTAACTCTTTACAGGTTAGTTGTATTAGTGAAAGAGCAAAGTCTGAGTTCTTTTTAATAAGAGCAAAGATTATTTCCGAAGGAATAAAGCAAATCTCAGAATCTTCAAGTGCTTCTACAGTTGTACAGGCCACTTCGTTGCTTAGTACAGACCTGTAACCAGTAATATCTCCAGGTCTTGCAAATGCTACTATTTGTGGCTTTTCATCTATTCCAGTTTTGTAAATCTTTAAAACACCTTTTTGTACACAGTAGCAACCTGTAATTCTACTACCTTCCCTGTAAAGGATATC
>CAZTVY010000017.1:0-17355 GCA_964617235.1 uncultured Rikenellaceae bacterium
TTGGGGTAAACTGAATATTGATACTCCTAAGTTTATCATAGAGTCCGATGCCACTATTGTTGCACCATTGATGTTTGCATACATTTTAGGTTGGTAATTATTTAATAAATAGCATATTAATAAATCCTGCTTTTTGGCAGGATTTGTTTTTTATGAACCATTGTTGTTTAATGTTGTTATAGAAACAAAAAACAATTATGAGAACAGCAACTTTTTTACTTTTCTTTTTTGTTGGTGTAACTCACATGAGTGCTCAGAACCAACATTTAACAACAAAGTCGAGCGAATTGACTTTTTATACTTTGTCTTACAGTTTCGAAGCATTAGAGCCAATTATCGATAAGTTAACTGTCGAAATTCATTATACTAGGCATCATAAGGCCTATTTCGATAACTTTATGAAGGCAATCGCAAATACTGACTTATCGAATAGGAGCCTCAACGAAATATTTTCAAATGTTTCGAAGTACCCAGAAGCTATTCGGAATAATGGTGGTGGTTATTACAACCATATTTTGTACTGGGAGATACTTAAGCCAGGCCCCAGAAGCAATATCTCTGATAATCTGAAAAATGCAATAACTAAGGACTTCGGCTCTATGGATGAATTAAAAAAGCAGCTCTCAGACGCTTCGCTTAAGCGATTTGGCAGTGGTTGGGCTTGGTTGAGTGTTGATTCAGAAGGAAAACTTTTTGTTAGCTCTACACCCAATCAGGACAATCCACTAATGGACGTAGTTGATAAAAAGGGATTTCCAATTCTAGGAATAGATGTTTGGGAGCACGCCTACTACTTAAAATATCAAAATAAACGGGCAGATTATGTAAATCTGATATGGGATGCAATTAACTGGGAAGTAGTATCAGTCTTTTATGATTCAATCAGTAAGAAGTAGAATAAAATTTGCAGTATTGTAATTATCTGTATGCTAAATTTTTTGAATTATTAGCGTTTTACTATTTTTGCAAAAAATTTGTTAATACTATAATTTATGGCAACTACTGCAGATTTTAGAAATGGATTGTGCATTTTATACAATGGTAAAATCTATACTATAGTACAATTTCAGCATGTAAAACCAGGAAAGGGAGGCGCTTTTGTTCGTACAAAACTTAAGAGTTTAGAAACTGGTAAAATTATTGAGAATACATTCAATGCTGGGGTAAAGGTAGATACTGTTCGTGTTGAGCGTCGTCCATATCAGTTCCTTTACAAGGATGAATTGGGTTACAACTTTATGCATCAGGAAACCTTTGAGCAGGTTAGTTTGAATGGCGATTTAATTGAGAATAACGATTTGCTTAAAGAGGGTCAAGGTGTTGAGATGATGGTTGATGCTGAGAAGGAAAATATCCTAACTTGCGAGCTTCTTCCATTTGTTGAAATGGAAGTTACTTATACCGAGCCAGGTCTAAAAGGTGATACTGCTTCATCAACTGCGCTTAAGGCAGCAACAGTTGAAACTGGTGCAACTATTCAAGTGCCCTTGTTTATTAATATTGGCGACAAAATTAGGATTGATACACGCACTAGAGAATATTACGAAAGGGTAAAGTAGCATTTATAACTGCTTCTTTTGAACTTTTAATTCTTTAGTATTGCATTCCCCATTATTTTTGATTAACTTATTCCTCTTTTGGAGTAAGTTAATTTTTTAAATAAAAAATTGTTAGGGATATGTCTATAGCTGCTTCGCAGAACCGACTAAAACTCAGTACCTTTAAGCTCAACGCTCTATTAGGTATGGCGCAAGCTATAAGTGCTGAGCTTAAAACAGAGGAGATTCTGGATAGGTTTAGGGTTATCCTTAACGATGATTTGGGTATAGATAGAATTCTTCTTTTTAAGAAAGAGGAAACTTCATGGGAGCTACTTCTTAACAGTAATTGCCCTGAAAACGCCGTTGAACAGATTGTTGTTGAACGCGATTTACTTCCATTTCAGGAGATAACCTTTGTTGGTGCTGCCGAAAACCCCGCACTTTTAGAACTTGACATTATAATTCCAGTTATTCAAAACAATGTTCCTGTTGGTTATGTGTTGATTGGCGATACCAATGAATACGAAAAGGGTGTGAGCGCTACAATTAGGCACTTGAATTTTGTACAAACGCTCTCCATTATAATCTTTGTTGCTATTGAAAACTTAAGATTATTCCATAAGAGTTTGCAACAGGAGGCCATGCGCAAGGAGTTGGAATTGGCATCGAAAATGCAGAATATGCTTATTCCATCACCTGAGAGTATGCCCCGCTACGAGAACATTAAAATATCATCGTACTATAATCCACACTTTGAGGTTGGTGGCGATTACTACGATGTTATTCCTTTAAGTGATAAAGAATTTGGTTTCTGCATAGCGGATGTTTCTGGAAAGGGTATTTCCGCAGCATTACTGATGTCAAACTTTCAGGCTAACCTTAGGGCTTTATTTTCAGCAGAGATTCCTTTAACCAAGTTGGTGGATAAGCTAAACGAACGGGTTATGGCCACCGCTAAAGGCGAAAAGTTTATTACAATCTTTATAGGACGGTATAATTTTGAGAAAAAAAGTTTGGAGTATGTAAATGCTGGTCACAATCCGCCTATATTATTCAGCAAGAATACTAGGCAAACTTCTTTTTTGACAAATGGTTGTGTAGGGTTAGGTATGCTCGACGATATTCCCGTTATGAACCTTGGCTCAATACATATAACTCAACCCACTAAACTTATTTGTTATACCGACGGTTTAGTTGAAAGTATTAAGAATGATAAGGTTGAATACAATACAAGAATTGTGGAGGATTTCATTGTTAACTTCGACAATATCACAGAAAATATTAAAAAAATTGCCGAGGCTCGGGGTGTTAACAGCAAGGAAGATTCTCAAATTTTCGACGATATCTCTATTCTTGGCTTCGAATTTCTGTAAACCTATACTTAATATCCATTGCAACTACAAAGGCTATGTAGCCCCAAAAGATTGCTGCAATTTTATCCATATCTAGGAAGTTGTTCAGGATGCCATGAAAAACATAGGTTGATAGACCTATTAGCGCACCTAAAACAAGAAATCTTTCATCAAAATTAGTGTGCAGTTTAAGCAGCTTAAATCCCCGATAGAAAACAAGGAGCAAGATTAAAATGTACCCCAAAACCCCAGGCCATCCTGCCTCTGCCATAAGTCCCAAATATTCACTATGAGCGTTTCCTTTCTGCCCAAGGTTAGAACTCTCGTTTGTTTTTAGGAACGAAGGTTGGTACGGTGCATACTGAAACATATATGTTCCTGGTCCCCAGCCAAAGTTTGGTTTTTCTTCAATCATCCTAATTGCCGATACCCATCTGTTTAATCTTTCCACGTTGGAATCATCGGTTTTAATGTTGGCAATGGAATGCAGGTGTTCCTGCAAATTTCCACTCGATGCCGTTTGGTTGTTATTTAACCACCACGATATTCTATCCTGAAACATAAATCCTAGGGCAACTAAAGTAAGGCTTATTACTAGCATTGTCCTGATTTTTATTTTAAGCCACCAAACAAACCAAATTCCAATTCCAAATATTAGGCTCAACCATGCGGCTCTAGAGTATGAAAGAACTAGTGCAGATGTAAGGAACATCGCAAAAGCAGTTAATAGCAATTTTATCTTTTTTGACTTTGCGGTAAAAATAAAACTGGCCACTATAGGTATTACAAAAGCAATAGCTGCACCATATGAGGTATGGTCGGTAAAGTATGGGTTACAAGCGCCGTGTGCCGAAAATTTACTGAACAAACCCCTCTCGTACTGAGTTTTAAGACTGATAAGAATAACAACAAGTAATCCTCCAAGATATCCTCCTGCATAAAGCAAAAAATTTCGGCTATTGCGTTGGAAAAACAAGTAAGCGATGTAAAAGAAAACAGCAACAAACCATATTCTCACTAGGGTGTATTTAAATGAAACCACAGGCATTACGCTTCCAAACGAGGTAATGAGCAGCCAACCTAGATAGAATAGAATTGCCCAGAAAACAGGATGATTGGAGAGCCTTAAATCGAAACTGCGGTTTAGCAATGATTTTGCGATTATTAGGAGTAAAAAGAAAAGGATTAGAGGTTCTGTAGGTACCCAAAAATCAAAATCGAGCCCTCCTATGTATTCGCTTAACGGAATAGATAAGGGCGTTAAAAATATCAATGTAAAATAAAATTTCTCTGGAAAAAGAACTAAAAGAATTACCCCTATAAATAGAAAAGGTAAATAGTTTAAGTATAAAAAATCGGTACTTATAAGATAGGAGTTAAGTCCAATAAACAATATGGACAATGCTAGCACCCCAATTTGGGGTGATAGTGTTTTTTTATTCGATAGTATTTTGGTTAGGGACAAAGGTATTGACTACTTATTTTGCTTGAAACCCTTTATAAATTCCATAAGTACAATTGCAAAAACTGCAAAAAATACTGATGCAAGCGTTGAAAGAATAATTACTAACGACCTTTTTGGATAGGCTTTTTTATCTGCTGCTACTGCACGGTCAATAACAAATTGGCTAGGAATTGTTTGTTGTGCTTCAATTCGAACAACTTTTAATCCCTGGCGCATTTCTGTTAGGTGAAGAGCCATCTCCTTTATTTCATCTTTATACCGCCTATACTGGCTTCCGTACTCCTGTAAAGGCTTAATTTGCTTTTCTAGAACACTTATTGCTCTTTTGTCATTGGCAATTAATGCCTTTGTGTAATCCTTATAGTATTGTTCCGACTGCATTTTTAAATCTACAACCCCATTCATCATAACCTTTGTGAGCGAATCCTCCAGGGCTTTCATTTCTGCCAGTCCTTGCTCGTATTGAGCCTCAAGAGCTAATAACGCTTTTTGAGCAATTTGAGTTTTAACGGAACGCATTGCGCTATCACATAAATCAACAACAGTGTTGGCAATTTTTGCAGCCATATCGGGGTTTCTATCCGTAACCTCAATCATCACGCTTTGGTACTGTGTAGGTTTAACCCTTACATTATCGTCGTATCTTTGGTATATCTTGAACTTTGCATGTTTTTCGTTGGGCTGAATACCATAATTGTTCATTAGATTCAGTTTGTTAATAACAGAATCTTTCAGAGTACGGGATGTTAAAATCTGAAGGAATTGCTCAGCCTCCTCGGTTTCCCCAAAAACTGTAAGACCCTCCTGTTTCATCAGTGTAAACAGTTCCTTGGATGCTTGGTTTGCAACTGGTGGGTATATTATTGCTGTTGATTTAAATTTGGGTTCAATTAAGAATGCCGCAATTGTTGATGCTATGAAGGCTAAAAAGGTTATCAGAATTAAGATTTTTCTGTAATTCCATAAGGCATTAATTATATCGCCAGTATTAAGGTCGAAGTTTTTACTCTCAGTTGCCATAGCCTATGAACTGTTTTGTGTTAACAAAAACCCTCTCACGCGAGAGGGTTTTACAATAACGTATTATTTAGATCGCTAGTATAATGTTGTAACTTTTTTTCCCTTTTTGGATAAGTAAATACTTACCATTAATTAAATGCTCAGCGGTTATCACTTCATCAGGATTGTTTATTTTTTCCTTGTTGATGCTTAATCCTCCACCCTGAACCAATCTGCGCAACTCGCCTTTCGAAGGGAATACTTTGGAGTGCTCAACGGTTAATGATGATAGCGGAACTCCTGCCTTAAGCATATTTTTATCCACCTCAAAGGTTGGTACTCCTTCAAAAACAGAAAGGAAAGTCTCCTCATCTAATCGTTTTAGCGATTCGGTAGTCGCATTTCCGAATAGCATTTCCGATGCTTCAACGGCGGTGTTGTAATCTTCCTCGGAGTGAGCCATTATGGTAATTTCACGGGCAAGCCTGCGTTGTAGTTTACGTTCGTGTGGAGCTTGCTTGTGCTCCTCAATCAGTTTCTCAATTTCGCTACGCTCAAGAAGAGTAAAAATTTTGATATACTTTTCGGCATCCTCGTCCGATGTGTTCAACCAGAATTGGTAGAATTTATATGGAGATGTTAATTTCTTATCCAACCATACATTTCCCTGCTCGGTTTTACCAAACTTACCTCCATCGGCTTTGGTTATAAGCGGACAGGTTAATGCGTATGCTTCGCCTCCAAGTTTCCTGCGGATTAATTCAGTTCCAGTAGTAATGTTACCCCATTGGTCCGAACCGCCCATTTGCAGTTTGCAGTTCAATGCTTGGTATAGATGCAAAAAATCGGTTCCCTGAACTAGTTGGTATGTAAACTCTGTGAACGACATACCTGAAGAGGATTCAGCGCTTAAGCGTTTTTTCACTGAATCCTTGCTCATCATATAGTTTACGGTGAGGTGCTTACCAATATCGCGAATGAACGATAGGAACGAGAATTCCTTCATCCAATCGTAGTTATTCACCATAATGGCGGCGTTGGCCTCCTTGGATTCGAAATCGAGAAAATGCGATAGTTGTTTCTTTAGGCATTCCTGATTGTGACGTAGTGTTGCTTCATCAAGCAAGTTTCGTTCTTGCGATTTTCCCGAAGGGTCGCCAATCATTCCTGTTGCACCACCAACAAGCACAACTGGTCTGTGACCACAGCGCTGAAAATGGATAAGCATCATAACCGATACAAGGTGACCAATATGTAAAGAGTCTGCAGTTGGGTCAATTCCCACGTAGGCAGTTGTCATTTCTTTGGCAAGTTGCTCCTCGGTGCCAGGCATAATGTCGTGAATCATTCCACGCCATTTTAGTTCCTCAATAAAATTCATCGCTATATAAAAATTAAAAATATGTAACCACTATTTTTTGTAGCTCCAAAGATATGAGTTTTCAACCTTATTCTGTAATAAGGTTTTGGAAATAAATTCGATGTTGAGATTTAATTACTCCTTTGAATCGTCGGTTTTGAGTCGTTCCTTCAAGGAATCCCTAATCGATTCAAAGTGCAAATAGGGGAAAACGGCTGGAGCTAATTTGGATAAAGGTTTGTAAACGTAAGATTTTTCAGCCTCCTCCTTGGTGTAAAATTTGGTTCTAACGTTAACCTTTTCAACCAGAACAATTATCACGCTAATAATAAAAGCATTCATAATTATCCCGAAAATAAGCCCCGATATTTTATTTACTATCCCTAAAACGGTTAAGTCGAAAAACCCTTCAATTAGCTTTCCTAAAAAGTGAACTGCAACAACAATAGCTGCGAAAGTTATGGCAAACGATATTAACGGTAGGTATTGATTGCTGAAGTTGAATTGCTCTGCAAGAAATGTTGCTGTGTAATCGGAGAATCTGATTGCACCCCAAATTCCAAGCAGCAAAGCCGCCAACGAAAACAACTGTGCAACTAGACCTTTAGTAAAGCCTCTAACTGCACCTAGGATTAGTAATCCTACCAGTATAACATCAATTATATAAAATGTCATTGCAGTGATTGTGTTAATGAACTATACGGCACAACGACCAACGCAATCCAATATTTTACCAAGATTTTCGTTTCGTAGGAAGTAGTGGGTGTTTTTCCCATCACGTTTGCAAGAAAGCACTCCCTTATCCTTTAAAATCCCTAGATGATGCGATGCTGTTGACTGTTCAATCTTAAGTGTTTCGTGTATTTCGGTTACGGTGAGTTTTTTGTTATCTTCAAGTAAACTTATAATCGCAATCCGCATAGGGTGAGCAATAGCTTTAAGCATATTGGCCGCTTGCTCAAGCTGTTCAATTTTTAGTTCTTTAATCTGTACCATTTATAACTACGTGTTAATCAGAAAATATTTAATGCATGCAAATATATTAATAATTTATTTTGTTGCTTATGGGTGTTTTTATTTTTTAGCATGATTTAAAACAATTACTAATAAGATTTTGTTTGTTCTTATGTTTTCGAAAAATTATGGTTATTTTGCTTTAGATTTTTGATTAACCTAAAACCTGCGATGCTCGACATAATTAAACAGCCAATTAACGAAGACCTTAAACGCTTTGAGCCTTACTTTAAGGAGCATATGAGCACAAAGGTTTCTCTGCTCGATGTAATTACCAACTATATATTTCGTCGTAAGGGTAAACAGCTTCGCCCAATGATTGTGTTCCTTTCTGCAGGGTTAAATGGAAAAATTGGTGACGAAACCTATGTTGCTGCAGGAATGATTGAACTACTCCACACCGCAACGTTAATTCACGACGATGTGGTTGATGAAGCCTACGAACGTAGAGGTTTTTTCTCTATAAACGCACTTTGGCGCTCTAAGGTAGCGGTTCTTGTTGGCGATTATCTTTTGTCGCGCGGTTTGCTTGTTGCAATTGAGAACAATCAGTTCGAGTTATTAAGGGTGATGAGCGAGGCTGTAAAGGAGATGAGTGAAGGGGAGTTGCTGCAAATTGAACGCTCCCGGAAAATGAATATCGATGAGGAGGTTTACTACGAGATTATCCGCAAAAAGACAGCCTCGTTAATTGCATCGTGTTGCGCCAATGGCGCAATATCGGCAGGAGCATCGGCCGAGAATATTGCGTTGATGAAGGAGTTTGGAATAAACCTAGGTATCGCTTTCCAAATTCGCGACGACTTGTTCGATTATCAACCCAGCGGTGTAATTGGCAAACCAACAGGCAATGATATTAAGGAAAAGAAACTAACCCTGCCTTTAATTTACTCATTATCGGTTGCCAATCCAAAGGAAAGCAAACGAATTCTTAACCTTATTCGCCACAATAGCAAAAAGAGCAGCACAATTACCGAAGTGGTTGATTTTGTGAATAGGAATGGCGGTTTGGATTATACAATAAAGCAAATGAATTCCTTCAGGGATAAATCTCTGGAAATCCTAAAATCCTTCCCTGAATCGGAGTACCGAAAATCAATGGAGTTGCTAACTAACTTTGTGGTTGAGCGGAAGAAATAGTTTCCCTTGATATAGCATTCTCGATGGTTTCTATTACCTTCTCTTTTTGTAGAATATATAGCCCAAGTCGTTCATTCGTTACACCTGATTTTATTGAAAAGGAGTATGATGGTATTCCGTTTTCAAAGGAAATATCAAAGTATTTAAAGTCAATACTATCAAACGTTAATTTTTCAGCAACTTCTGTAATGTGTGTTGATATTGCAAATGCACTTTTATCTATCCTTGCAAAAGCTGAAATAACCGCTAAAGAGGCATCGTAAGCGTCTTTCACATTCGTTCCCCTGAATAGTTCATCAAATATTACAACTAGATTTTTCTGTTCGTTTATATACTCTGCAATTTGCTTTATGCGAATTACCTCGTTATAGTAATGGCTATACCCTTTATTAATACTGTCAGATAGATTAATACTGGAGAATAATCCATTAAATATTGAGGTTTCCATTTCCTTTGCAGGTATAGGAAACCCAATATGTGATAGATAAATGGCTATTCCAAACGATTTAAGGTATGTTGATTTTCCTGCCATATTGGGACCCGTTACGAAACAGATGTTTTTATGGTTATCAATATGCAAGTCATTCGTTACTGGTTTATCCAGAAATGGATGGTATAGACCCTTTATGCTTATTTGTGTGTTAGTTGAAATATATTTAGGGAATACTAAGTTTAAGTTTTGTTTAGAGTATGATATAGATTTAAACATATCTATCTCATAAATAATATTCAGCAATTCCCTTATTCTTTCGTATTCTGAATATCGAAAATAATAATCAAGTTTCCCGAGTAAAATTGAATTGAATCGCCTCTTATCTTTAACAATAAGTGTTAGTTTGAGATTGGTTTTTTCTATGGTTTCAACAATAGTGTTTTTATAACCTAAAAGAATAGTAGCATTGCAATTATCTTCTATTTGATTCGCAAACAGATAAAGTTCATTTATTGTTCCAACCAAATATTCAATTCCACGCTGAATAATATAGCTTTTATTCGTTGGTTTTAGCTTTGAATCAATCGACTTCCTTATAATGTCAAATAAAGATAGTTTAATTGGTTTTTTGTCTTGAATTAGATAATACTCAATAATATCTAATGTGGTTTTGTCAATTTCAAACGGAATAGGATTACTATCAAAATGTTTTAATAAATCCACTCTGTCTTTCAATAAATTGATATCGGATTTTGGATTTGAGAAAGTTTCTTTTAGTTTCTCATAACCACCCTTTGATTGAGTATGATTGAATAAGGAGAAAATGGATTTTTCCCCCTTAACCCTTTCAAACAGTTCTAGGTCGAGGGTTGTTTGTTTGTCAATTTTAAATTTCATAAAAAGATGCTAAAGTGTAGGCAAGTTAATGCCTTTTATCAATCTGTATGTTTCTAGGGCGTAAACATCCGTCATGCCAGAAACAAAATCTAGAACAGAGAGTATTTTTTCGTAGTTACTACCATCAACCTTAAACTGCTCTGGGATTAGCTGAATAACCTTCTTTGAATGACCCGTTTGGGGGTTTAGCACAGCTTGGCAGAAAATATCAAGAAGCGAACTTAGAATTTGGAAACCAGCTATTTCAATTTCAACTACTTTTCTATGGTTGTAAACTTTGCTAATGGCTAAGTGCTTAATGGTTTCCATTGCATCTTTCTGTGCTCCAGTTAAACTATCTACCAATGGTTTAATTGGCTCACCATCCATTATTTTGTAATAATTACTTGCAAAAATTTTTGAGCAGTTCTCTACTAATTTACTTATAACTATTGCGCGCAAGTAGGCAACTTGTTCGTTGGGGTCTGTAACTTCGTCTAGAGTTGCATCAATAGATTTCTTTTTACTATCACTATCATCATCGAAGAAGGCTCTATATAGTTCAATTGTTTTTGTTGTGGAAAGAATTCCCAACTTGTGCGCATCCTCAATATCCATTATTTGGTAGCAAATATCGTCGGCGGCCTCAACTAAGTACACCAATGGATGACGACAAAACTCTCCGTTAGGATTTTTTATAAGTCCAGTGGCATAGGCAATACTATTGAAAACATCCGCTTCGGCTTTAAAGTAGCCATACTTCTTTTTCCCGAGGGTTGATGGGTAAGGGTATTTTAGGATTGACGCAAGAACGGCATTGCTAAGTCTGTACCCGCCAACCCTGCGGCCATTGAACTGATGTGTTAGTAGGCGAAGCGCATTGGCGTTACCCTCAAAACGGGTTAAATCATTCCATTCCCATTCATCAACTAAACCTCGGTAGATGGTTTCATTGTCAGTAAAGTATTTCCGGATAGCCTCTTCGCCGCTATGCCCAAAGGGTGGATTTCCTAAATCGTGCGCTAAACAGGCTGCTGAAACTACCGTAGGAATTTGATTAACAATCAACCTCTCTTGTTCCGTTAATTCTTTTTCAATCAATGCCAGAACGCTATTGCCTAAAGACCTTCCAACGCTAGAAACCTCAAGGCTATGAGTTAATCGGTTGTGAACGAATATTACGCCGGGCAATGGAAAAACCTGAGTTTTATTCTGCAATCGGCGGAAAGGAGAGGAGAATATAATTCTATCGTAATCGCGTTGAAAATCCGTTCTCGTGCTATCGGCAGAAGTTTGTGTTGATACTTCAGCGCCAAATCTATTTGAGTTGAGTAGTTGAATCCAGTTCATAGTTTCTAAAAAATTTAGGCTCAGGAAAACTGAGCCTAAGTATTACTTTTTATACTTTACTGCTCGGTGAGCAGGTGACTTACATTAACGGCAATTTTAAGAATCTTATAAACATTACCGTCCTCATCTTTAAGCGGTGTGTATGTTTCAAAGAAAAGGTACGTTTTATCGTTTACCGTAAATTTATGTGTTTCCTTTCGCACAATGCCACTATTAAGTTCTTCCCAGAAAAGTTTATAATTTTTGCGTTGCTCATCGCTGAACTCCATTTGGTAGGAGTGATGCTTTCCTACAACCTCATCCATTGTGTACCCTAAAAGCTCTAGGTAGGCCTGATTTACAGCTGTGATATACCCATCGGTATTATACTCCATAACAAAGCTTGAGTTGCTGATTGCCTCGTAAAGGTTCTCCATTTCCTTATTCTTCTTAATAAGGTCCTTTTGAATGTTTGATGTATCCTCTGCTTGTTTATTTATCTCTTCCTCCATTAACTTAGAGGTAGTAATATCGCGAGTGATACCAAAGGTTCCTATAGTTTCTCCAGAGGTACTCTTAAGTGGTAATTTTGATGTTTCAGCCCAAGTAACCCTTCCGTCGGACATAACTTCTTTTTCAACAATACCTATGGCTGGTGTGTCGGTTCTAATGATTCTTTGCTCATCCTCGTATGCTGGGCGTGCGTGTTCATCGTCAAAGAAGTCGAAGTCAGATTTGCCAACCAACTCTTCCTGTTTTTCAAGACCAAAGAACCGTAGAGTTGATTTGCTAACTTTAACGAACTGGCTCTTGAGGTCTTTAAAGTAAATTTTATCTGGAAGATAATTCAGTAATGCGTCAAGTAACGTTTTTTCCCATTCAAGATTTTTTTGGTTCTCGTAGAATTCGTCGTTACGCTTCTCTAACTCCTCCTTAATGGTGGCAAGCTCCTCTAGGTTTTGACGGACTTCTTCCTCCTGAGCCTTCATCTCCTCTGCTTGTTGTTGAGTTCTCTCGAGCAATTCCGCAGTGCGAATATTGGTGCGAACAGAGGTTAGCGTTTGGGCTATGCTTTGAGCAACTTTCTCAACAAAGTCAACGTGGAAATCCTCAAATTTTGTGAACGAGGCTAGTTCAACAATACCAAGCACATTCTCCTCTATTTTTAACGGAACAATAAGCAATGTTCTTGGTTTTGCTTCGCCCAAACCAGAGGAAATAGAAATGTAATTCTCAGGAATATTGGTTAAATGAATTGTTTGCTTTTCTAATGCGCAGGTGCCAATAAGACCCTCGCCAACCTCTATGTGTTTTGTAATGAACTTCTGACGGTTATAGGCATATGCCGCCAATAGGTCAAAGTAAGGATTGCTTGGGTCATCGTCATTGTAAATGAACAGACCTCCCTGATTTGCATTTAAGTATGCAATAAGGTTTCTGATGATATTTGCAGATAAAGCATCAATTTTGTCGTTATCCTGACGAAGAATATCGCCAAATTTTGCAAGACCCTCGTTAATCCATTGTCTCTTTTGGTCTTCAATTTTTCGTTTTTGTTCCTCCTCTTGCGCTGTGCTGAGATTTACACCCATCTCAATAAGCGATTTTCCTAAAACATCCTCATCGCTGAGCAACTTAAGTTGTGCGCTATAGTTTCCAGAGCCTATTTCCTCGGCAAACTTTGTTTTTTCAGTTAATCCTTCAATAGTTTTATTGAGGTGATTAACCATTACACCAATTTCATCAGTATTTGTATTGGCATAAATCATGTCATTGTTAACATGACCTTTTGATAGTCGTTCTAGAGTATCTGTAACAGCACTTATAGGATTAATGACATACCTTTTTGAAGAGTAAAAAATAAAGAAAGCTAAAAGTATAACTCCAAGAAAACCAATTATAATAGTTTTCCAGAACATTAAAATAGATTCATTTACGATAGTTGCCTTTGGGACAACTACCACCATAGCCCAGTGTTGTTTACAATTGCCAATGGTTATTGGCCGAATTGTGAAGTATGACATTACTCCATTTATATCAACATCCTCGAAAAAAACAGGATTCCCATTACTCATTCTATCGATTGCGCCATTCCTTAAGAATACTTCTTCATATTCGTTTAGTGCGCTTCCACCAATAAAGTCTTTATCGGGATAAGCAACATACTTAAGGGTGCTCGATAATAAAAAAGCGTAACTATCCTCAAATGGTTTTATCTGTTTAAATATTTCGTAGTAATTGGTTAAGGGTATATCAACACCAACCACCCCAGCAAATTTTTGATTCATTATGTTGGGGACAATTATACTGGTCATCAGAATCTTATTGTTCTGATTGTTGTCGTATGTGTCAAAATATGGTTCTTCAATACTTTCCGAATTTTCTTTTTTGATTTTTAAATATTGAGGAGGGTCTCCATTAATACTTGCTTGCTCTGTTTTACTTTTTATATTTCCGTTTTCACGCCAAACGGTAGTTTTATATCGTCCATAATCCTTTTGATAAGTAGAGTCTAGATATTTCATTTCCCAACTATCCCAAACAGCAATAATATCGGGGTTGTTGCTGAGTACGTCTCTATAAGTATTTGTGTAAACGTCAAATATTTTTTCTCTAGGGAATTTGTTACTACTCGATATTGAACTGGAAAGAGTTCTTGTAATAAAAAGTTCCTTTTCAAGCAGGGCCTTAACAAATTCAGCGTGTTTATCTGCCGTAACAGCAATATGGGCATGAGCAGCATCAATTGAATTCTTTTTTGCTTTTGTACCAATATAAAATACGGTAAAAAGTAGAATAATAATTGAGGCACCAACAAATAGAATTAAAATCTTATGTTGAAGTGACAACTTACTAAGTATTCGATTTCGAATATGCTGAAACTTCAATTTTATATCCATATGGAAAAGATAAGACGTTAGTTGAAGCTTTGATACTTTTTCACCCGAGGGTTAACGCACATTACAGGTATTTCTAGTGAACCTTCACGCTTAGCATCAACAAATCTATCGTATTTGTCTGTCATAATTAGTATAAGGTCAGCCTCAATGATTTGTCCAAACTTGAATACTTCATCATCAAAAGAACCTTTTTTCTTGGCTGTTTTTATCCCGTAAACAATTCCTACCCCATCAAGCATTTTCTTCGTAAAGTAAATGTTGTTTGCCATCTGCTTCTTTTGTCCATCGTCGGTTAGGAATGGTTTGATTAGGTTGATGTTACATTTATAGTATTTGGCCAATAATATAATCCAATGTACGGCTTCCTTAAACTTCCTATCGTAATCAACAGGAATTACAATTTCAATGTAATGTGAATGTTTAGGTGGTTTATTTATTACAATGAAAGGCAATGTAAGTTCCTTAAAGATTAAATCCTTTAGAAAACTTGAGGAACGAAACTCTTTGCCTTTGCTCAAATAGGTATGGTATGATACTATTAGGTTTATATTTGCAGTTAGAATGAGTTCTCTGATAAGTCTTTTAGGATGACCCTCTAGAACCAAGGTTTGTGGACGAATCCCATATTTCTGATAAGTAGCCTCAGCAACACCTTCAAACCTTTTGTTAATGGCTTCAATTTCTTTAATATTAACCTTTCTAAAAAGGAAATCTTGAATGATGGATTTTGGTATTATGTTAAGCAACATAATTTCATTACCTCCAGCATCGGCTAATTGAATGGCATGTTGAAGTGCATTTTCGGAACCTTCTGTAAAGTCCCAGGGAACAAGTACTACTTTTTTAATACTTTCCATAATCGGAAAATTAGTTTAATCAACAGTAACTCAATCTTATCTTAAGTTTATTGCCCAACAACCAAACAAAATAAGGCTTTTGCTGAGTTTTGTCTGAATTAATAGGCATAAAAAACCTGATAAATATAGTAAAATTAAAAATAATCTCAATACAAAGCTAATTAAATCTCATTTTTCTCAACTTCCTGCATCCAGTTTCTTATATTTTGTAGCTGAATATTCTTATTAACGTTACGAAGTCGACGTGCAGTATTTGTAAAGTACTGATGTTTTTCAATAAATTTAATTTGAAGCAAATTCCAGTCGTGAAGTGTGGCAATTTTTCCGTGCTCATGGAGCTCCTTGTACAGCATATTCGATACAGGTATAAAGTCCGTTCTACCTAAGTAATCCAAGTCCGAATCGCATATAATTTGTTCAAGAAGATTTTTAGGCACTGGAGGCATTTTAGTTGCCATTATTATGCTGGATATTACCTCTATTTGCTCTTGGGTATAACCGTACTCTGGCAAAATTTCGTAGGCAAGTTTAACGCTCATTTCTTCGTGGGTTGAGTAGTCAATCATATGCCCAGAATCGTGAAATAGAGCGGCAGTTCTAAGCAAAAGTAACTCTTCTTTCGATACCCCTTCAGAACGTCCGATTAGTTCAACTTGGGTGTATACATCCACCGTATGCTTTAAATTATGGTAGTATAGGTTTTTGGGCAAACCATTTTCGAGTTTTTCTAGAATGAACTCTTCCAAATCACCAAGCCTAATGAGTTGTAATTCAATTTTAAACTCATAGTTTGGTTTAATTCCCGTCATGTTTTCTGAGAGATTCGGTGTAATGCCCTCAACAAAGTACATTTTGATATCGCCTTTGTTCTTAATTGGAATTTTCCCCCGGTAAGTGCAGTTGAAAAAATCCTTTACAAGCAAATAAGTATTTTCGGAGATATTTATTTTGCCCGCTTCTCCCGCCGATTCCATTCTACTAGCAGTGTTAACCGTACTCCCCCATATGTCGTATGAGAGCTTGTTCCTGCCAACAACCCCTGCAATAACAGGGCCAGTATCAATACCAATGCGTAATTCCCAAATTGCCTCGCCCTGTTGGTGCTGGTTGTTTATTTCCTTCATATGGTTCATCATCTCAATGGCTGCAGCAACAACCTCAATGGGGTTTGTTCTGTTCTTTTTGGGAATTCCACCAGCGCACATATAGGCATCGCCTATTGTTTTTATTTTTTCAATGCGGTATTTGTCGACCACTGTATCGAAACGGAAAAAGAATTTATCGAGTTGGTCTATAAGTTCTTCCGCATTTATTTCATCGGTAATTTTTGTAAAGCCTTGAATGTCCGAAAATAGCACTGTAACCATTTTGAACTTTTGGGCATTTACCTTTCCGTATTCCTTTAGTTCATCGGCAGTATCTCTAGGAAGAACCCTGGTTAAAAGGTTTTCAGCCTTACTTTTTTCTCTCAGCAACTCTTCGGTTCTTTGGTATATTAAGATTTCGAGTTTGTTTGTTGTTTTGGAGTTTGTGTAGGACAGTAAACTGTAAAGAAAAACTAAAGAAACAATAAAAAATATTGCCAATGTCCAGTATGGGAAACTGCTAAGTGATATTATAATACCTACTAAATTCATCAAAATTCAAAATATCAATATTCTACTTTAAAATTGTAGCTAGTTTAAAAATGCTGAGGAACAAAGTTTTACGGACTATATTCTAAAAAATTGTTTCTCAAACAATGATAAAAGTAATAAAATTCATACATTAGTCCAATTTTATTAGAGTATCATATACTTGTCGATTCAATTAAACTAAGCAGTTTTATCATTGTTTTTGATTGCTCAAGATATGGTAAAATTTGTCAAATTTCAATATATATGAAAGGAACAAGCAAAACAATTTTGGTTCCAACTGATTTTTCAAAAGTTGCAGAGTATGCCCTACAGCACGCTGTAAGGGTTTCAAATGTTGTTAAGGAACCTATTTCAATTCTTCACATTGTTCAATCCGAGGCTCAGGTTGATGAAGCAAAGCAGAAGTTATCAGAAATCATAGCTGGCGTTAAGGAGAAGTACGGTATTGAGCC
>CAZTVY010000018.1:0-17261 GCA_964617235.1 uncultured Rikenellaceae bacterium
TACGTTTCGGCAAAGGAATGGTTACACTTTTTTCTGGGAGTAGTTTACAGCAGCATTAAACACGCGGAGGAAATTCTCGCCCCAAATCTTTTTGATATCGCTATCGGAGTATCCACGTTTAATAAGTTCAACGGTGATATTGTACATTTGCGAGGCATCCTTACAACCCTCAACACCTCCACCGCCATCAAAATCAGTTCCAATACCAACGTAATCAACACCCATAACCTTAACCATATGGTCGATATGGTTAACCACATCAGACACAGTTGCTAGGTTAACAGAGTACTTTTCCTCCAACTCGTACCAATCAGCAGTGGCCTGCTTATCCTGTTCAGGTGTTAAATCGCGGAAATTATTATATTTTTTGCGTAAAGCTCTGTAAGCGCTATCGCGCTCTGGACTCTCGGGTGTTTTCTTAACGTAATCGCTTAAAATACACATCTGCACAACACCACCATTCTTAGCAATTGCGCGCAACATATCATCGTCTAAATTACGAGGATTGTCACAAACTGCCCTAGCGCAACTGTGCGAAGCAAATACAGGAACTTTTGATAGTGCTAGCACATCGTAAAACGACTTATCGGAAATGTGCGAAACATCAATCATCATCCCCATTTTATTCATTTCAACCACCACCTGCTTTCCAAAAGCACTCAAGCCATTATGCTGTGGGCCATTGGGGTCGGTAGATGAATCGCAAATTTGATTGTTGCGGGTATGGCAAAGGGTAACATATCGTGCTCCTAGGTCATAAAAAACTTTTAGTTGATTAATGTCCTCACCTATTGGATAACCATTTTCAAGTCCAATGTATATGGCTCGTTTACCTTCTTTCTTCAAGGTGTAAACATCGTTAGGCATAGTTGCAATTGCAGCACGATTTGGATACTGAACAATTACCTTGTTTATTGCATCAAAAATCTCAAGAGCCTTTTTGTTAACCTCAACATATTTTTCAGGTGTACATTCACGTTGGCCAAGGAATACTGCAAAAAATGCAGCATCGAGTTTTCCTGTTTCCATTTTTTTCAAATCGACCCTACTGCCGCGAGCGGTATTATTCTCACCACTAAAATCGAAACCGGTACGAAGAAAATTCAATGGGGTATCGGTATGTGTGTCAATGGTCACCATTTCGGCATGCAATTTTAATGCGCGGCTCAACAGTGCCTCATCGCTATTCTTAGAATTGCCACAGGCAATAACTAGCAATGGAATTGCTATAAGGGGGAAAAATCTATTCATACTATAATACTATTACAAGTTCAGAAATAAGATGCCAATAAGTGTGAAAAGTTTAATACAAAAAAAGCCAGATTAACTCTGGCCTAATTATGCTATCCCTCTTGATCCTCAAACGTATAATCGGTTATATTAAAACGTTCAAGTATAGATTTATCATTAATTTCCTTTGATAATGATGTAATGGTTTCGTATGGCACTTGGAATAAATCGAGAATAAGTAGTCCATCCAAAGCATTATTGAATTTAGGATCCACATTGAAGCCAATGATTTTACCATTCAACTTCACATATTTCTTCAACAGGACAGGCATGCGATAATCATAAGGCTCTACCTCCTGAATAAACTTGTCGAGCTTAGCCAAATCGTCGGAATTATCAAAAATAATATTGAACTCTTCCTCCTTTATTGGTATTCTGAAACGATTCCGCGAACTGATATATCGAGCAAAATCGTGGTCAAAATAATTAGACTTCATAAAACTGATAATCACACCTTTAGAGTAATCGGAGAATCTGTTCGAAATACTCACAGGCCCAATTAAGTACCTGTATTCAGGATTCTTAATCAAAAAATACAGAATTCCTTTCCACAGTAAGAATAGAGGAAGAGGTTTGCGCTGATAATCGGGAACTATAAACGACCTTCCTAACTCTATGCATTGCTCCAGAACTGGAGAAAAGTTTTTATCAATCTTAAAAAGAGTTTGAATGTAAAAACCCTCTACCCCATACCTATCAATTATCTCCTTCCCTTTTCCAGCACGGTAAGCCCCTACAATACGTTTTTCATCCTCATCCCAAATAAATAACTGCCAGTAATAAAGGTCGAACTCATCTAAATCTATTTTACGGTTTGTTCCTTCACCTACATCGCGGAAAGTAATTTCACGCAAACGACCAATCTCAGTCATAAGGTTTGGCATTTCTGACGAAGGCGAACAGATTACCGCATAATTCTTACTTTTAAAGAGGAGGTATTTCTCCATTAACGTATTCACTTCTTGCTCCACTAAATTAGGCGCAACGGGAGGAATTATTTGCTCAGGTTCTGGCTCAGACTTTAGCTTATAGTTAAAAAACTTCTCCACCTCCATGGACGACCCCAAGGCATAAGTTTTCAACCTAAGAAAACGTCCGTAGCGCTCAACATCACAATATGCTTTCTGTTCCTCAACACTAATGGGGTAACCGATTCTAACCCGAATTTTCTGGTTTCTTTTATTTAAAAGTTCTGAGGGAATTTTTACTGTTCGAAGCAACGGATGAATCAAGCCGAGAAGATGGAACAAACGGCTATTCTCTCCTTGAAAGTAAATTGGCACAACAGGAACCTCAGCCTTCTTGATAAACTTAATCATTGAATTTTGCCAATGCTTATCAACAACGCCCGATTCATCTATATTATCATAGTAAGTTGAAACCTCGCCTGCTGGGAATAAGCCTAAAGCACCACCATCTTTCAGGTGGTTCATTGCCCCCTTAAGCCCAGTAACATTGGAATGCCGCATTGCACCACCCTCAAAAGGGTCTACAGCCAAAACGTACTCCCCAATAGGAGGAATACGCTTAAGCAAAAAATTCCCTAATAGTCGAATATCCTCCCTCTTTTGCTCCAATAATATTTTAAGCAGAATCATACCGTCAGCGCCACCAAACGGATGGTTTGACACTGTGATAAAAGGGCCAGACTTGGGCAATCGTTTTAGTTCCTCAGGGTTAACATCGAATTTAAGCTCAATTGAATCCAAGGCTGCATTGATAAAATCAAGTCCCTTCTTATCGGAAATTTTAGAATACTTTTCATTAATCTTATTGAACCGGAGTACCCACATCAATAAATGAGCAAAGCCATCGCCAATAATTGGACCCAGATTTACTGCCTTTTTAATCTCCTTAGCATCAACAATTTTATCCTTTGTCATCTTCCAAAAATTTGTTTTAACCTACATTCGAAAACACACACAAAACCGTATGCGCAAGAATTTCAATTCGTTAAAATAATTAGATGTTCCACCAATGCGAGCAAAGATATAAAAAATGCTTTATAGCATACATTCGGCCAAAAGCATTTATGAACAAATCGACAAATAATTATTTGCAAATTTTTCATGAGGACAAAACAACTCTACAAAAACTGCCGAACATACTATAATTATTAAGGCTAAAGAATAGTTTACTTCTACTATTTTTATTAGTATTAACAATTCTTTTTACTTATTTTTAATAAAACAAGTGTAAATTTGTATTCATACTGTTAGTAAAATTTAATGTTGAACAAAAACCATATTTTATGAAAAAATTTGCCATTCTATTTCTGCTTGCTGCATCGGTTTATGGAGCGGTGGCTCAAAGAAACCTTGTTAGACCCGAGGATGTTAAAGCATTCCTTGCGTCAAAAACATACGTGGTGCTAGAAGATAATCCCACATCAGGGTATAATGTCGAGATTCGCGATGCAGTTGAAAGGTCATGGAAAATAACTCCGTATGAATTTGTAACCGCTAAAGAATTCGAAAAGATTCGTAACGATATCGATAAATCATTCCTAGTTTTAATCCAAATTAAGTTTGATGGTGATAAATCTGTCCCCATATACAATTTCCTAAGCGCATCAATTGGTGCTGCTGTGAAGAAAATTACTGATATGCCCGACATTTGCTCAATTCCGCTTAGCTACAATGGACTACCTGAAGATACCTATACCTTTAAACTTGAAGGAATAATAAGGTTTATGCAAACCTATATAAATGCAATCAACAACGACCCTAAACTAATTAAAAAGGATGCTTTTAAGTTTTTCAACAAAAACTCAAAAGAGATTAAGAACAAAGAATTGTGGGTAACTGAAAGTAGTCTTGGAAAAAACACCAGAGCGCTAAGCGATATTCGTAAGAACTACAAACATAACATTAAAGTTGTGAAACCCGAAGACATTCAAAAAGCAATTCAGGAGAAAAACCCCAACGTTCTTTACCTCCACAAAGTTGGTCCCGAAGGATCAAGAATGCAGTGGAGAGTTTGGAAAATGATTATTGGCGCTGGCGATGATATGATGTACTACTATGATCTACACACCATATCCAAATCTGACGACGACGGTTTCCTTGCTAAAGACTTCAAGAGCATCAACTAAATCATAATTTATTTTACAAAACCGCTGGTAAAGTTTTTAAAATTCTTTGCCAGCGGTTACTTTTGTACCATAATTCAAATGAATAACTTGTAGATTAAATGGCCGACGAGAAAATTATTTTTTCGATGGTGGGGGTTAGCAAAACCTTTCCGCCACAAAAGAGAGTGTTGAACAACATTTACCTTTCATTTTTTTATGGTGCAAAAATTGGCATCATTGGTTTGAATGGCTCAGGTAAGTCAACATTACTAAAGATTATTGCTGGAGTTGAGAAGGCTTTCGAGGGTGAAGTAGTTTTCTCGCCAGGCTATACTGTTGGATACCTAGAACAGGAACCACATCTCGACGAAACAAAAACAGTTAAGGAAATTGTTCAGGAAGGCGTTAAGGAAATTGTTGATTTACTCCAAGAATACGAAGCAGTTAATGCCAAGTTTGCCGAGCCTATGAGCGACGACGAGATGAACAAACTCATTGAACGCCAAGGTGAACTTACGGAGAGAATTGACCATTCTGATGCCTGGAACCTAGACTCGAAGCTCGAAAGAGCAATGGACGCCCTCCGTTGTCCCGATGGAGACACACCTGTTAAAGTCCTCTCGGGAGGAGAACGCCGCCGAGTTGCCCTTTGCCGATTACTCCTGCAAGAGCCCGATGTTCTTCTACTCGACGAGCCAACCAACCACCTCGATGCCGAGTCGGTTCAATGGCTAGAGATGCACCTACAGCAGTACAAAGGAACAGTAATTGCAATTACCCACGACCGCTACTTCCTTGACAATGTTGCAGGTTGGATTCTTGAACTCGACCGAGGCGAAGGTATTCCTTGGAAAGGGAACTACTCATCGTGGTTGGAGCAAAAGTCGAACAGACTAGCCCAAGAGGAAAAGCAGGAAAGCAAACGTAGAAAAACACTTGAGCGCGAGTTAGATTGGGTTCGTATGTCGCCCAAAGCCCGTCAGGCAAAATCCAAGGCTCGTCTTTCGGCCTACGACAAACTACTTAATGAAGATGTAAAGCAAAAAGAAGAAAAACTCGAGATATTTATACCCAATGGTCCACGTCTTGGAAATACGGTAATTGAAGCCAATAATGTTTCCAAGGCATTTGGCGACAAGTTGCTTTTCGACAATCTTAACTTTAGTTTACCACCAAACGGCATTGTTGGGGTAATTGGACCAAACGGTGCTGGTAAAACAACCCTTTTCCGACTAATTATGGGATTGGAAAATGCCGATAAAGGTGATTTTAAGGTGGGCGAAACCGTAAAACTTGCCTACGTTGACCAGCAGCACAAAGCCATCGACCCCGAAAAAACTGTTTTTGAAGTTATTTCTGGCGGATTGGACAATATTATGCTTGGCAACCGCCAAATTAATGCCCGTGCATATGTTGCCCGTTTCAACTTTTCTGGCGGCGACCAGGAAAAGAAATGCCACATGCTATCTGGTGGCGAGCGCAATAGATTGCACTTAGCCCTAGCTCTTAAGGAAGAAGGCAACGTAATTCTCCTAGATGAGCCAACCAACGATATGGACGTTAACACACTCCGTGCGCTGGAAGAAGGTTTGGACGATTTTGCAGGTTGCGCTGTTGTTATATCACACGACCGTTGGTTCTTGGACAGAATTTGTACACATATTCTAGCCTTTGAAGGCGATTCACAAATCTACTTCTTTGAGGGTGGATTCTCCGATTACGAGGAGAACAGAAGAAAACGCCTTGGCGATGATGCTCCTCACAGAATCAAGTACCGCAAATTGATGGAATAAAAATTGTTTTCTGTTGAAGGGAGCCATTTTTGGCTCCTTTTTTGTTTACAAAGAAAAAACTCAACAAAAATGGAGTAATTTTACAAAGTCATTCAAACACTTTTTTATGAAAAAACTTCTTTTTACACTGCTTATATTCTCATGTATAAATGCATACTCTCAGCACCCTGAAAAGTACTTTAAGTTTATTGAACCAAACAAAGAATCCATAAACACTAAAATAACGAAACTTATATCGATAGACAAGGTTGTAAAGGACACCGTTTGGGCTTATGCGAACCTAAAAGAGTTTGAAAACTTCCAAAAACTGGGCTACAAGATTGAGCTTCTCACACCCCCTTCCCTAGTGGCAACTAAGGCTTTAAATATGGCAACAGATATTAGCCAAATGACCAACTGGGACCGCTATCCAACCTATGCAGTTTACAGGGAGATGATGAAGAAGTTTGAAACAGACTACCCAAATCTTTGTAAACTCGATTCTATTGGAACTACTGTTGAAGGCAGAAAACTATACGTAGTTAAAATATCTGATAATGTAAACGACGACGAAGCGGAACAAGAATTCTTCTACACAAGTACAATGCACGGCGACGAGGTCACTGGTTATGTACTTATGCTCAGATTGACGGACTACTTACTTAGCCAGTACAACACCAATACTCGCGTAAAAGACATTGTTGACAATATGGCCATATACATAAATCCCAATGCCAACCCCGATGGAACCTACTATGCAGGCAACAATACTGTTAGTGGTTCAATAAGGAACAATGCTAATGGTGTAAATATAAACCGTAACTTCCCAGACCCAAGAGCAGGCATCCACCCTGATGGCAATAGTTGGCAACCCGAGACTCAAGCAATGATGAACTTTGCAAGTCAGCATAGGTTTACCGCCTCAGCCAATTTCCACGGTGGAATTGAACTGGCCAACTACCCTTGGGACACTTGGGAGTCAATAGAGAGAAAGCACGCCGACCATAACTGGTATTACACCGTTAGCCGAGCTTACGCCGATACTGCTCAAAAGTATAGCCCTTCCGGCTATTTTACAGGCGAAGATAATGGCGTTACCCACGGTGGTGATTGGTATGTTGTAGAAGGAGGCCGACAGGATTATATGAACTACTGGCATCATTGTCGAGAGATTACCCTCGAAATTTCAGATATTAAATTATTGAGTTCGGATTTGCTCCCTGCACACTGGGACTATAACAAAGAATCGATACTCAACTATATGGAAATCTGCAATGGTGGAATACAGGGCATTATTAAAGATGAAGACAACAACCCAATAAAAGCAAAAGTGTACATATCTGCGCATGACAAGGATAGTTCCGAGGTTTATTCCAATAGCACAAACGGTTTTTATGCACGCCCCATTGAGCCGGGAACTTGGGATGTAACCTACTCCGCCTTAGGGTACGAGTCAAAGAGCCAATCAATAACTGTAACCGATTTGAGAACCAAAATAATTCAAGATATTACCCTACCAAAATTGAAATATGAGGTTACATTTGAAGTCAAACACAACGGAAATGCACTTGCCAATGCAATCGTAACACTGAATGGTAGTGCTGCTTTTACAAACAGTGAGGGTAAAGCTGTTTTTAGCAATTTCCCTTACGGTAAAGGCTACAGTTACAATGTGAGCGCAACCAGCTATGTAACCGTAGAAGGACAAACCGATGTAACAGCTAATAAAACAATCCCTATAAACATTTATTTGGTAAATGCAGATGAACTGACCGATAACAAAACTATTTCTGTTTTCCCAAATCCTTTCTCCGAAAGTATAAACATTGCCCTCCAGCTTGACAAACCTGACTTTGTTGAAGTTTCTGTTTATTCTTTGGATGGTAAACAAATTTTCAGGACTCAAAAAACTAACTATAACTCAGGAGATGTTAGAATTTACTTACCAACATCTTCAATGAACACATCTTTAAATTCAGGAAATTATATCGTTAAAGTAAGTACATCTGAAAAAAATTACTCAAGAGTTATTCAGTACTTACCGTAGATACCTATTTTGATTATTTTTGAGCCAACAAAATTACCCTTTATTGTATGAAGAACGCTATTGTATTGTATTCGCTTATTGTATTGATTTCAACATCAGTTAATGCTCAGCAAAATAGGGCTATTCCATCCGAAAAGCCAAAATTAATTGTTGAAATTGTGGTTAGCCAAATGCGTTTCGACTATATAACCCGATACTGGGATAAATTTTCCGATGGAGGCTTTAAACTACTTGTGAACGAGGGAGCCAACTGTAAAAATGCAAGATACAACTATCTTCTAACTCAGCCATACCCAGGAATCGCAACAATATCAACGGGCACAAACCCATCAATGCACGGAATTATATCGGACAAATGGTATTCCAGAACCAACGGACAGGAAGTTCTTGCTGTAAATGATGAGAAAGCATCAACCGTTGGCGGGAGTTTCTTTAGCGGCAAGGTATCTGCAAAAAACCTAGTGACCAGCACTTTGGGCGACGAACTAATCCTCAATAATCCGAAATCCAAAGTTATAGGAATATCACTCGATGCTGGCTCCGCCATACTACTAACAGGCCACAATGCCTCTGGAGTTTATTGGTTCGACCAAGAAAAAGGGACTTTTGTAACCAGTAGTTACTTTGCAGAAAACATTCCAGTGTGGCTAGATACTTTCAACAATAAAGGGTTCTCCAAACTTTACATTGATAGAGAATGGAAAGCGCTAAACCCAATTAACACTTATGAGGAAGCTGATACTGCAAAGGTAAAATCAGTGGAAACAAAGAAAAGACTATCGGATAAACTAAAATCGTTTGTAGAAGGGATAATTGGGAAACCACAGCCTACCACTAATTATTCGAGGCTAACTGAATCGCCTTTCGGGAATCTCCTAACTAAGGATATGGCCATTGCCACCGTTGTAGGCGAAGACTTAGGACGCGATGAGCACACTGACCTGCTATGCTTAACATTTAGTGCAAACAGAAATATTGGGCAAAAGTACGGCCCTCACTCCATTGAGATGGAAGATACGTACCTTAAGCTGGATAAAGAACTATCGCATTTTCTTGATTTTTTATCGATAAATATTGGGAAAGAGAATGTGCTTGTTATACTTACCTCCGACCAAGGGATAGCATCATCACCAGACTACCTCGAAAAGTCAAAAATTCCTGGAGGATACTTTGACCCCAAAAAGGCAATGATTTTACTGGGTAGCTACCTAAACGCCTCGTACGGACAGGGTGCCTGGATTACAGCCTACCACGAAAAACAAATTTTCTTGAACCGAAGGTTAATAGAGGACTCCAATATCAAACTGGAGGATTTCCAGCAAAAAGTTGCCGATTTTATGCTCGAGTTCTCTGGCGTAGCAAATAGCACTACAGCACACACATTACAAACCGCAAACTTTGCAAATGGAATAATGGTCAAGTTTCAAAACAGTTTCAACCAACGCCGTTCTGGCGATGTTATTATTAACCTAGAACCAGGCTGGGTAGAGCGAAACGGGTCAGTATCCTCTGGCAATTCCGCTTACGATTACGACACTCACGTTCCGCTAATTTGGTATGGTTGGAAGATGAAGCGCAAATCAATTCTATCGCCCGTAAATATGAACGATGTTGCCCCAACACTATCAACCTTGCTTGGCACAACTTGGCCAAATGGAAGCATGGGAACTCCAATAAAGGAAATTGTGGAATAATTTTTAGATTAATTTAAGCAAGTCAGGGTTACCTTCAATTCCGTTGCCAACCACCACCATGTCGGCACCAGCATCGAATGCTGATTTTATTTGTTCAGGGCTTCGCAAACCACCGCCAACAATAAGTGGAATTGTGATGTCGGATTTCACCTTTTGAATCAATTCTATTGGAACAGGGTTGGTTGCTCCGCTCCCTGCCTCAAGGTAAATCAACTTTAAGCCCAGTTGTTCACCTGCCAAAGCTGTTGCTGCTGCAATTTCGGACTTTGTGGAAGGGATTGGCAATGTATTACTCATATACTGAACCGAGGTTGTACCACCGCTCTCAATCAAAATATACCCAGTAGGTATTACCTCAATCCCGCTCTGTTTAAGTTTATACGACACCTGAACATGATTGCCAATTAAAAACTCTGGGTTACGCCCCGATATAAGCGAAAGCAACAAAATACCATCGGCATTGGATGTGAACTGTAGTGCACTACCAGGAAAAAGGAGCACGGGTAAAGAGGTATTGCTTTTCACAGTTTTAACAAACTCATCGATGTTAGAGTTAACCAAACTCCCACCCACCAATACCAACGATACACTCGACTTATTTGCTAATTCAAGTACATGCTTTATATCGTATTTCGTTTCCTTATCGGGGTCGAGCAGTAAAGCAACCACTCGTTTTTTCGATTTAATTATATTTTGATAGATATTTCCCATTGCAACAAATTTAAAGGTTAACCCAAACCAAGCAGTAATTATCGAAATACTCAAAATTTGCCCTCATATAATTCCACTCGCCATTATGCTTCACCTTAACAGTACACCACCCTCTATGCAGCATATCAACCTCAACTAGAACATCAACTTCGGTGCTAAAGCATTTTGAAACGCCCCAAGGTAGTTTATAAACAGCCTCCTTTACGCACCAAATCAACGAGAGTTCTGTTGCGCCATATGATGTAACGTGGCAAATCTCCCTTTGTGACATAAACTTTGGCGCAACCCGCTTATAGTTCCTCTCTGTTTGCTCAATATCCACTCCAATAGGTTTATTGGGATTAACTGCAACAACAACCTTCTTGCCAGCATGGCTGATTGATATATGAGAATCGTTCGTTGGCAAATAGGGCCTTCCATCAGGTTGGTAATGGTATTTATCGCCTAATCCTAATTGCTTAATAAGATTGAGCACAGCCAAACGTTCAAGCCTACGACGAGGGTTTACAGGTAAATCGACTAACGAACCGAATTCTCTCAGTAACACATCCTCGCTCTCATCAATTTGCCAAATGGCAATATGATTATCGTCGCTATGTATCTCCTTGAAAATCGGCATAGTGTATTACTTTGTCTTCCACTCAAACGACTCTATGAACTCTACCACATCCTTTGTGAAGAAATCTACCGCAGGAGCCAAGGAGTCCTTGTTTGGTTCGACCCGAAAATAAAGGGCACCTCGAATGTAATGTTTCGATGAATCGGTAAGAAAAAATTGTATTGAACTAGCCGAGTTTCCCCTGATATCGTACAATACACCGTACACTTTTTTCTCGGAATTTGAAAATATTCGTTCATCAATTGCATCTGCCTTAACGGTATGTTTGTAGGCTAATGAACGAGCATCCTCCATCATTGCATTCAGATTCCCCGAAACATCCTTGTAACTCAAATGAATTCGAGCCTTATACTGAGGGAAATCAACATTTAACCATTGTCCACCATCTTGACCTCTATTGCTCTCGGGATTAACCTTACCATAAACCGGATACCGAAACGTGAATGGATAAATTGAGTCAAAAACACGGTATTCCTTCTCAGGGAAATCGATTCGGAAATAGCCACGTGGTTTTGGTACCGATGCAGAGTCGCAACTCCAAATCAAAACAACAAAGAATATTGCTGAGAAAAAATATATTCGATTAAGCATTATCTGTAGGTTGAGAAGTTATTTGAACTTTAATTCGTTTTATTCGCTTATTATCAACTGCATCGATAGTAAAATTGAAATTCTTGCATTTTACCATCTCATTTTTTGCAGGAATGTGTCCTGTTATTTCCAGTATAAGACCAGCCAAGGTTTCTGCTTCGCCACGAACATCGTCGAAGATATAATCATCGCAATTCACTATCTTACAAAAATCGTTCAACTGAACCTTGGCCTCAAACATATAATTCAGACTATCTATTTTTGTGTAGAGTTGAATATCCTCATCAGACTCGTCGGAAATTTCACCCACAATTTCCTCTAAAATATCCTCCAGGGTTATAATTCCACTTTTACCACCATACTCATCAACAACAATAGCCATATGTATTTGCTTAACCTGAAACTCGGCTAACAAGGCATTAATTTTTTTGCTTTCAGGAACAAAGTAAGGCGCACGAATAAGATTCTGCCAACGGAAAGAGTTATCCCTATCGATGTAAGGAATTAAGTCCTTAACGTAGAGAATTCCCTTAACACCATCGAACGAGGTATGGTAAACAGGTATTCTACTATAGCCCGAATCGACCACGACTTTTTTCAAATCCTCAAAAGGCGTATCATCCTCAACGGCAACAACATCAATCCGAGGCTTCATAATTTCGCTAACCATTATGTTACCAAAATTTACTATCCCATGAAGTATTTTCTTCTCCTCGGCAATCCCATCGGTTGTAATATCTAAAGCATCGCTAAGTTCATCCATAGAGATGTTCTTTTTGGGGGTAAACCGTTTACCAATTCTAGATGTTGAAGAAATTAATAGACTATTCAGAGGCCTTAGGACCTTTATCATTAAATAAATAGGATAAGCAACAAAGCGTGAAAACTTTAAGGATTTGTTGGTGGCCAAGACTTTGGGCATAATTTCACCAAAAAGTAGAAGTATAAAGGTTATTATAACAACCTGAAAAACAAACCCAGCCAAGGGTGCCTTGGAAAAATCAATGAGAGAATTGGTAATAAACGATGAAAGTATAACAATAGCCACATTCACAAGATTATTACCAATAAGTACCGTAGCCAATAATTTTTCGGAGTCCTCGATGTTCTTCAAAACATATTTGTCGGATTTATGTGTGTTACGCTCAACTGCATCGATATCCGCAGGCGAAAGCGAGAAGTAAGCCGACTCGGTTCCGCTCATTAGCGCTGAACAAACAAGAAGTAAAAGCAGGATTAATAAACTTACTATGATTCCAAAAGTAATTGGGAAATAGCCAACCCCCTGCAAGTAATCAACAATTTGGTTACCAAATGTTTCCAAGCAAAATAGTTTTAGTTACAAAAATGGAATAAGTTGTAAAAATAACAAAAAAAGCGCACTAATGCTCAAAAGTACTTTTAAACAAAAGCCGACAACATTAGCAAATGCTGTCGGCTTATACTATTTAAAAATCTATCGACTAGAATGGCAAATCGTCGCCTGGCTCAGGGATTGCAGCCTCTGAATCGGACAAGGTTGATTTTGCGCTTGCAGGCTCAGCATAACCCGATTGTTCTTGTTGCCCCTGATTAGGTCCTAAAAACCTAAAGTTTTCGCAAACTATCTCGGTGGTGTAGCGCTTATTGCCATCCTTATCGTCGTACGATGAGGTTCTGATTCTGCCTTCAACAAAAAGAAGCTTACCAGATTTAACGTACTTTTCAGCAATATCAGCTAAACCACGCCAAACCACGATATTATGCCACTCGGTTTGGGTAACTTTTTTACCCGATTTATCGGTGTAGGTTTCGTTTGTTGCCAAAGGGAAACGAGCGACGGTTGTTCCGCCTTCAAGGTGACGTACCTCAGGGTCTTTACCTACATTCCCAACAAGAATAACTTTGTTTACTGACATAGATTTATGTTTTAAGAGTTTGATTACTAAGTTAATAAAATTCGTTGAACATTAACCCAAATTAGTTAGATATTTTTCGAAATAGCTTTTTGAGCTTATGAACTATAAAGTTAATTTGTTAAACGTTACTTTTTTTAATTATTGCTTCCTTCGAAAATACTTTTCGGTAGGTTCGGCAGCCAAATATAGGTCAATTAATCGAGGGACCGATAGTTCATGCAAATTACTTATTGACACTTTCCTAAAATCGGTCTTAATTTTATATGGAACCTTATCAACCTCAATAATTATAAATCGGGCATACAAGGTTAAATGACTTAGTTGATGTTTTATTGGTTCAGATATACTCATAATTCGAACATCGCCTTTACCAAGAAAATCTTTCCAGCCATCTAGTTGAATTAACTCCTCGGCTGAAACTTGAGTTTGAGTTTCAATAAGAGGAAACTCATAGAGCGAATGCCAGATATCCTTTCCTTCTCGCCTATTAACATAGGTAAACCCATTATGATTAATCATCAGATAGTTGAAAAACCTATCCTTAGGAACAATCCGCTTGCCCTTAACAGGAAAACTATACACTATATTATTCCGGTAAGCATAACAGAATTCTTGCATTGGGCACTCATTGCACTTGGCTAGGCGTGGAGTACAAACCAAGGCGCCAAAATCAATTATAGCCTGATTAAATACAGCCGGATTTTGCTTATCAATCAGTTCTAGTCCTAAGTTGAAGAACTCCTTTTTAGCCTGACTTGTATCAACAGAGGTAAAAATACCAAATACCCTTGATAGTATTCGGTAAACATTTCCATCAATTGCAGGCACAGCTTCGTTAAATGCAAACGAGGCAACCGCGGCCGCAGAGTATGACCCCAATCCCTTTATTTTAAGAAGTTCTTTATAGGTACTGGGTAACTCACCATTATAATTCTCCATAACCTGTTTTGCACCTGCCTGCAAATTACGGGCGCGTGTATAGTAGCCTAAGCCCTGCCATGCTTTCATAACATCATCGGCAGGAGCATTGGCTAAATCGCTAATTGTTGGAAATTGCTCTACAAACCTGAGATAATAGGACATTCCTTGGTTTACCCTAGTTTGCTGCAGTATCACCTCCGAAACCCATATATAATAGGGATTACTGATTCTGCGCCAAGGCAAATCCCGGCCATTATTCCTATACCATTCTATAAGCAAATCTTTAAAATCCATAATATCAAATTAATCGCAAAAAAATAATCATCAAAATTAATGTTAACCGTTTCAATTATCCACATAAATCATTTATATTTGCAGTCCGAAAAATTAGAATATTGTATAACCAATTGATAATTAAAGATTTTTAAAAATGACCAAAGCTGATATCGTTAACGAGATTTCCAAAAACACTGGAATCGAAAAAGTGACAGTTCAAAAGACCGTTGAGGCCTTCATGGAAACTGTAAAAGACTCATTGGTAAAGGAGAAAAACGTTTACCTAAGAGGATTCGGTAGTTTTATTGTAAAGAAACGTGCAAAGAAAACTGCTCGTAACATTTCTAAAAACACTACCATTATTATCCCTGAGCACTTCATTCCATCGTTCAAACCAGCTAAGACCTTTGTGAATAAGGTTAAGAACCATGTTAAGAAGTAATTGTTCTATTTTATAAACTAATTAATACTTAGGAATCATGCCAAGTGGAAAAAAGAGAAAAAGGCATAAAATGGCCACTCACAAACGTAAAAAACGTTTACGCAAGAATCGTCACAAAAAGAAAAAATAGTATTCTTTTTCTTTTAACAGAATAGGCAACCTGTCAACCTAAAGTGCCGCATAAGCGCTTTAGGTTGCTGCGTTTGTATATACCTTACTAAAATATATTACAATGGTTAACACCGAGCTAGTAATTGATGTACGTGAAACTGAGATTGCTATAGCCCTTATTGAGAACAAACAGCTAGTTGAACTCAACAAGGAGAAAAGCAATTTACAGTTTGCGGTTGGCGACATCTATCTCGGTAAGGTAAAGAAAATTATGCCCGGTCTGAATGCAGCCTTCGTAGATGTAGGGTACGAAAAGGATGCATTTCTCCACTACCTTGACCTTGGGCCTCAGTTCCAAACACACCACAAATACCTTCAGGCGCATTACGCTCGAAAGGCAAAAACAATCCCTCTTTCAAAGGTAAAACTGGAGAAGGAGATTAATAAGGATGGCAAAATAAACCAAGTGCTCAGTTCGGGACAAGCAGCATTGGTTCAAATTGCCAAAGAGCCAATTTCCACAAAAGGCCCACGCCTAACTTCGGAAATATCCATTGCAGGACGCAATTTGGTTCTAATTCCTTTTGCCGACAAGGTTTCTATTTCGCAAAAAATCAGCTCGCAGGAAGAGCGGAAAAGGCTGAAGCGACTCCTTGAGAGCATTGTTCCAAAGAATTTTGGTGTAATTGTTCGTACCGCTGCCGAAGGGAAGAAGGTGGCTGTGCTGGACGCAGAGCTGCGAAGCTTAATTAAAAAGTGGGATATGACGGTTGAAAAGATGAAAACCGCCACTCTCCCATGCCAGTTGGCCAGTGAGTTGAAGCGCACTTCGGCCATACTTAGGGATATGTTGAATGGTTCGTTCAACAGTATCCACGTAAACGACGAGAACGTTTACAACGACATCCGCGAGTATATTGAAACTATTGCTCCGGAGAAGGAAAAAATTGTAAAACTCTACGACGGCAATGTTCCTATTTTCGACCAGTTCGGGATAGAAAAGCAACTAAAATCGCTTTTCGGGAAAACTGTGTCCATAAAAAGCGGTGCATACCTAATTATAGAGCATACTGAAGCGCTTCACGTAATTGATGTTAACAGCGGAAACCGCTCAAAGTCTGGAAACGACCAGGAGACCAATGCGCTAGAGGTAAACCTAGCAGCTGTTGACGAAATTGCACGCCAACTCCGACTACGCGATATGGGTGGAATTATCGTTGTAGACTTCATTGATATGCACCAGAACGAGAACCGACAAATGGTGTTTGAGAAAATGAGGGAGTTAATGGCTAAGGATAGAGCAAAGCATAACATCTTGCCATTGAGCAAGTTTGGACTTATGCAGATTACCCGCCAGCGTGTACGCCCCGAAATGCATATTGACACCCTAGAGAAGTGTCCAACCTGCAAGGGTAGCGGCGAGGTTAGTCCTGTGGTAATTTTTGACGAGCAGATTGAGAATCAACTCTCTTTCCTTGCCTCCGAACGCAATTATAAAAGCATTACCATTAAGCTGCACCCCTACATTGCAGCATTTTTAAACAAGGGATTTATTTCTAAGCGGATTAAGTGGATGCTTAAGTACAAAAGCCGTGTAAAGATTGTCCCAATTTCATCGTACCATTTTTTGGAGTACCATTTTTTCGACTCCGACGATATCGAGATAGAATTATAGCCAACCGTAACCCGCCTCTAGGAGGCGGGTTTTTTATTGACAATATCTCAAAGATGACATATATCAAAATCTAGATATTTAATATTGACTATATTTGCAATCATTAAACCTTTGTTTAAACCGAGTTGTTAATTATAAAAT
>CAZTVY010000019.1:0-16917 GCA_964617235.1 uncultured Rikenellaceae bacterium
ATAACACTAGCCGAAAGTGTTTCGTCCATAGTAAAACTAGTACGTTCCCAATCGCACGATGCTCCTAACTTCTTAAGCTGCTCAAGGATAATTCCACCGTGTTTCTCCTTCCACTCCCAAGCGTGCTTTAGGAATTCTTCACGGGTGAGTGATGATTTCTCGATGCCCTCAGCCTTCAGTTTGTTTACAACCTTAGCCTCGGTAGCAATGGAGGCGTGATCGGTGCCAGGAACCCAGCAAGCATTTTTGCCCTTCATACGGGCACGACGGACCAGTACATCCTGCAATGTATTGTTTAACATATGCCCCATATGTAACACGCCAGTAACATTGGGCGGGGGGATTACAATACAGTATGGCTCACGCTCATCGGGAGTAGAGTGGAAAAACCCTTTATCCATCCAGTATTTATACCACTTGTCCTCAACCTCAATAGGGTTGTACTTTGCCGATAGTTCCTTATTATTATTCATTTGTCATTAAAAAAAGTCGAACCGCAAAAATAATAAAATTTAAGAAGTTACGGATTGGACGTAAATTATTTAGATGTAAAAACAAAAAGGGATGCCTCAATCAGCATCCCTTCAATTTATTGCTACAGATAAATCTATTTTTTCCCTTTTAGCGAAGCCTTCTCTGCATCTTTAAGCATTTTCTCAGCATCCTTTAATGTCTTTTCTGCTTCCTTCTTGGAATCTTTGGCTTTCTTCATATTTTCCTCACCCTTTTGAATCATCTTTTTCCCATTCTCATACTTCTTAAGGGATTCTTTGTATTTAGCATTCCAAGCCTTAAAGTCTTCTTTATACTTAGTTTCAGATGCCTTTAAATCTGCCTTAGCAGCATTGACCTCTTCCTTGTCTTTTGATCTCATCTGTTTTTCAAGAGGCTTTATTTCGTTGAAATGATCTTTTTCCATCATTTTCTTTTCATTTTCCAACTCCTTAAGTTCAGAGGTAGCCTCTTGCATCAAATCCTTTCCTGCAGTAATTAAACTATCAGCCGATACTACTTTTAAGTCAGTTTTATCGTATTTGTCCTGAGCAGCCTTCACCTTCTCTTCCAATTTCAACAACTTAGGATCATCCTGAGCTAAAGCATTAGAATTAAATAAAGCAACTATGGCCAAAAGCACAATGTTAGTTAGTAGAATTCTTTTCATAGTATAGGAGTTTGATGTTAAACAAGTTTTTTAAAGATACAATTTTGCACGAATTACTATGCTAAATAAATACGCTGAACTAAAAAATGTGTTTCAAAAAAATACACCAAATAAAAATTAAGTTTAATGGATTGAAGCATTTCATGTTAATTAAACACTTCAATCCATTAAGGAAAAGTATGTACTATTTACTTCTTTACAAAGATAAAATCTCCGCCTTCATCACCTGCATCCTTAATATCTCCATAAACTGGTGTTACAGGGCTATTATTGATGACAATATCTTTAATACTTCCAAAGATTTCTTCGGCTGTAAGATAATCCTTTGTATTGGTACTAAGCCTATCAACCAACTGCTCAAGGAATACACTCCTATCGGGAACCTCAGTAAGATTACCACTGGTCATTGCCTTACGGCTAGGTGCATCGTACGCTTTTTTGATAGGGCTAGATCCCTCCTGAAAAGCCTTACGACTTCGGAATATACTTCCACCAAAGCAAGCATCTGCAATTAAAAGTGTATGCCTTGATTTTATTGCTGCAACGTAATCGCGAATTTGGCTGTTGGCCATCCAGTTCGCTGTGCTATTTGCCTTAGAATCAGTTGGAATCCAGTAGCCAAAATCGGTTTCCTGATCCCAATATCCGTGACCTGCGAAGAAAATTAAAAGGTTATCGTTTTTGGAAACCCTCCGGGTTAATCTATCCAATTCGTTTATGATTTGCTCGCGGGTTGGATCCTTTAAGAATATAACATTGTTTGGATCGAAAGTGTATCGACTAGTTAGAACATTATAAAGTTTGGTTGCATCGTTAATTGGGTTATCCAAATCGGTGATGTTACCATCAGCATAATCGTTCGCGCCCATTATAAGTGCATAAAATTTTGGAGGGCTCTTTTGTTGGTCGAAAACCAAATCGAGTTCTTCAGTATCACCTTTAGCTACCTTGCCCGATGAAGTTTTTCTGAGCACAAAAAACTTTTTCTCAACACTATTCTTTCTTAAATCAACTGCTCTTATTATAATTTCATTCTTACCAATAGTAAGGGGAACAGACACTTCAAAAAGCCCATTTTGAGAAACATTTGCATCTATTCCGTTGACAACTACCTCATATATACCACTCTCGTCGGTAACTGAACCTTTTATAACCATTGCTTCGTCAGTAGTTGAAAACTCCTCTCCGCTAGCCAAAGAGCGCAAGCGCTTATCGTCCATTCCAATGGAGGATTGAGCGTAAGGCCTTCCTCTAGTTGATTCTTTACCCACCAATGGAACATTGGCTGGCTGAGTTAGAGCAATTACGGGAGCATTACTATCAATGACCTCAACCTTTTTAACCGTAAAATGCTGCAAGTCGGAAACCATTTCGAAGCGACTAGTTTTCTCAACCTTCATGTTATTGGTTTTTACCGAGGTAATTGGCAAATCACGGAATTGAAGTTTGCCAATTTTTAGGTCGATACCATAAGTTTCGTCAGTAATCAACTCAATGCCTAAATCCAATCGCATTACACGGTCTAAATCGGCAGGAACTCTTTCGAATACAAATGTTGCCTTAACGGTTTCACCTTGCTTTAAGGTGCGTTGTGGAGTTGAGTACCTCTCGTTGCCTACAACTTCAGCAATATTGCCTCGCTGAGCATCGAACTTACGTTTTTTAAAGTCAGTAATGGTGATTAACCCATTAATCATTTTAAGGTCGCGAGCGGCGCCGTAGTTAGTAATAGCTAATGAAAGTTCAACGTTTCCTTCTGGAGTTCTATTAAAACTCTCCAGTTTAAAAGAAACTTGACGGAAATCGTCCTGCACTGGAACAACCGATTTTGATTCGGCCATTACCTTAAATATAACATCAGAATCGAGTTCTTGAAGGTCTTTCAGAACATCCCAAACAATAAGTTGATTTCTACCACCCGCTACGCCAGAGCCAACATTACCAAGCACACTTTTTAGTGGAATAAAGGTTTTTCCACCATCAGTTGAGTAGTATGGCGCTACGTTAAATGTTTGACCTATTCCCTCGCCAGAAATAGCGTACTCCAAATTAATTTTCTCGCCTAACTGTTTTGTAGTAAGCTTATTGACCTGCTGGGAATAACTACTAGTGCTATAAATTAGCATTGTTGCTATAGTTAAACCCAGTAAACGTGTTAATGTTTTCATTTTTTAGGGTATTAAATAGATTCTACAATTTACAATATTTTATGTTTTAATCAACAATAATTCGCAACTACTTGATTAACCGAACCAGTTCCTCAACTTGAATATCTAACTTAAATGTATCGCTATCAAAATTAATGCCGTTTATATTTAACCTAGCGGTAAACGATGCTATCTCTCGTGTTAATGATGTTGACTCGGAAGTATACTGCTCTCCAAGATTTTTTAGTTTAATGCTACTATTTTGGCTATTCAAGGTTAGATAGTTCAAAAATTGGCGAGAGAAAATACTCCAAAGCCCATTATAACTTGTAAACGCCCTACGAGGAGAATTCCAATATGGTGAAGCGTAAGAATAAACATATACAGGGTAATCATTTTCAGCCTGAGCATAGAGAGAATAGGACAAGAAACGTTCGCCCTTCTCCCTGTATAGGTAATGGGCTTTCTGCTGTGTATTGCCCGTAGGACGTTCAATGCTCATCATTTCATACTCAGCCTGCTCCTCAAATGCACCATCCACGCTGGCCTCAACAAAAAAAGATGTAGAAATAGCAGTAAGGTTAATTGAATCGGTACTCGATGCATTACTTGGGTTATACGTAAGCAGAACAATATACTCATTGTACCGGGTAAAGTGAGTATCCACCACAGCAAACATCTCGTTGTTAACTAATCCTGATGCCGATAACTTAAAGTAGGTATCGAACCGTTGTCGTAAATTAGTGTAACGGCCTGCTTCTACTGCCGAAGTGTAGATATCTCTAAAATACTGAACTTTAGAATTCGAGAAAAGCAATGCGTTTGTTTTAGCTCTTAATAAGGCCAACTCCTTTGCTTTTTCCAATTCCATGTCAGGGTCGGAAATTCCCATAGCGTAAACCAATCCATTGTTGGCTGGTAAATTAAAAAACCATTTGGGCAAAGTATCTGGGTAATAACTAAGAATTTGAACATTCTTGAACTTTCCACTCTTAACGGCTTCAATCCTATCGGCAGTCTCCTTTTCGAAAACCTTATTAAAATCCTGATTGGATTGTGAGAACAAACAACCATTGGTAAGCAAAATAGCCGTTGCTATGATTAATTTACGCTTAAACCCTCTTAAATCCATATATACTATGTTTTTGTCATAAAGGTAGCAAATAAACACCTTTGAGTAAATTACTTTTTCATTATTTTTTATGTACCTCGGTTTTGTGTTTACGAATTGATTTTGAATGATGATTATTAAACTCTGAGAAAATAAAAAAGCAGTGTAGTTAATAACTTTAGCCCCAAAAATCTGGCTTTTAAATCATTTAGTAATATTTTTACAACATAACAACACACAATATGAGCACAATTTACCTTCTTATTGGAATAATAACAGGAGTTACAATTACCATAGTGCTGCTAAGCATTAGCTTTGGTAATTTGTTTAAAATCAAAACTCATACCAACGAATTAAACAACACTATTAATAGCCTTAACGCCGAACTCAGCATTGTGCACGACCGGCTAAAGCGTAGCGAGGAGCAGGCTGAACGGCTATTACAGGATATCAATAAGAAGGAGGAAGAACGTATAAGTACTGTTTCGCAACTTTCAGTATTCCAAACCCGATATCAGGGCGCAAATGAGCAGTTTGAGCAAATAAAAGCCGAGCGCAATGCTATAAAAGTAGAACTTAACAACCAGTCCGAAATCCTTAATCAAACAAGGATTCGGGCAATTGAACTGGAAAAAGAGAATAAATACCTGCAGGAAGCGCTGGAAAAGCAGAAAAAAGATTTGGAGGAAATTGGTGGTCAATTCTCCAAGGAATTCAGGCTACTGGCCGACCAAATTTTGGAAGATAAATCGCAAAAATTCACCAAGATTAATCAGGAAAATATTGATAGGCTACTTAAGCCCCTTGACGAGAACATTAAACAATTCCAAAAACAAGTACAAGACGTTTACGAAAAGGAAAGCCGCGAAAGATTCTCCCTCGGCGAAAAAGTAAAGGAATTAAGCGAACTAAACCAAACCATTAGCAAGGAAGCAAAGAATTTGACTGAGGCTCTTAAGGGACAGGTAAAAACGCAGGGCAACTGGGGCGAGATGATTCTTGAATCAATCCTCGATAGGTCAGGCTTAGTGAAGGGACGCGAGTATACAACCCAAGAGTCGTTAAAGGACGAAGATGGAAAACGTTTTCAGCCCGATGTAATAATATCGTACCCCGACAAACGTAAAGTGGTTATTGACTCCAAGGTATCGTTAATAGCCTATGAGCGTTACTGTAGTGCAACAAATCCTGATGAGCAGAAAAAAGCGATAGAAGAGTTACTTCGCTCTCTTAGAAGCCATATAGATGGTCTTTCGGGCAAAAACTACTCCGATTTAGTTGGCTCACTCGACTTTGTGATGATGTTTATCCCTATTGAACCAGCCTTTATGATAGCCATGGAGGCCGACCACTCCATTTGGAACTACGCTTACGATAAGCGAGTTTTACTTATAAGCCCCACAAACCTCATTGCTGCTTTAAAACTGATTTACGACCTATGGCAGCGTGAATACAGAAACAGAAATGCCATTGAGATTGCCGACAGGGGTGGTAAACTTTACGATAAGTTTGTTAGTTTTCTGGAGAATTTCAAACTAATTGGCGATAATTTATCCAGAGCGCAAAAGATTTACGATTCCGCATTAGGCCAACTTAAAGACGGCAGCGGAAACCTAATAACACAGGCTCAACAACTCAAGGAACTTGGGGCAAAAGCAAAAAAAAGTATCCCTGAGGATATGACAAATGCGGCCGATTAAAACATAACTGGCATAAAAATGTTATACAATTCAACCCAACTATACCAATTTATTGTGATATTTGCCTTTAACTTTTTTATTTATTAAGGTATTATTTTCAGTTTTAGGAGTATTTATATGATATCAATTTGCATACCTATATACAATTTCGATGTAACCGAACTGGTTGAGGAGTTGCTGAAGCAAGCAAATCACATCAACTATCCGGTTGAGGTCTTGCTTTTTGACGACCACTCCCAAAACTTTTTCCGTGAACGCAACTCTCTACTCGCATCAAGGAGTAGTATAAATTACCTTGAGTTTGACTTTAATATTGGACGTTCAAAAATCCGAAACCGTTTAGCAGATGTTGCCAAGGGAGAGTGGCTACTATTCCTTGATTGTGATGTTATGGTGGATGACCCTGATTATTTAAAACGTTACATCGATAACCTGCCAAAAGCGAAAGTAATTTGTGGGGGTCGAAAATATGGACCTAAACCTTTCAGACATGAACTTTTACTAAGGTGGCGATACGGTGTTGGACGAGAGTGTAAAACTGCCTTCTTCCGGCAGGTAAACCCATACAGTTCTTTTATTAGCGGCAATTTTATAATTGAAAAAGAGACTTTTCAGAAAATCCGCTTTAATGAGGACCTTTCGGGTTATGGGCATGAGGACACACTTCTAGGTCTTGATTTAAAAAAACACAAAGTTGACATCCTGCATATTGATAATCCTACCGTACACTTAGGTTTGGATCCAAATTATGAGTTCTTGATGAAAACTGAACAAGGCGTTTTAAACCTTGCTAGGGTCCTACACATAATGCCGTGTATGCGAAGGGATATTGAGAAATCTATTAAACTTCTCAAGGTATTTAGATTCTTGCGCCATATTGGAATGCTTTATCCGTTGCGCTGGGTGTTTAAAGCGCTAACACCAATTATTAAAACCCGATTGTGTGGAAACAATCCATCAATAATGCTACTTGATATTTATAAACTTTCATTGCTTGCGAAAATATATAGCCCCAAATGGAAAAATATTGATCAGTAAAAAACCTCGCAATTGCGAGGTTTTTTATTGTTAGGTTTACTTAAGTAATAATTCAAAGTCGGCCTTTAGGGGTTGTTTAGTTTCAAAATCGTAAAGTGTTATGCTCCGCATTTGATAATAACTTCGCCAAAAATTACTTAACGTATTTATGAACTTCTGCTTTGCTTGGTCGCGTTCTGTTTGAGCAACATTTAAATCTAAAACATCTATTTTTCCTATTAAGAAACGCTCTTTAGTGACATTATAACGATTTTGAGAAATAACGTCGGCCTTTTTTGACAACTCCACTTGGTCATTCTGCCTGTTGAATTGCATCACTTTTAAAAATACATCCTGATCGAAATCAACTATGGACTGTTCAACCGTAGTTCTTACAACCTCTCTGCGCGATTGAGCCATTTTAACCTTCCCGCGTCCTAATCCCCAATCTAGTATAGGCACCTCAAGTGTTACCTTTAATGTTTGCAAATCATTATAGTTGGCATAAGCATCTTTTAAAAGTTCAGCATCTCTATTTATACCATAGGTGGCGCCAAGATTTGCACTGAATCCTCTTTCCGACCTTGCTTGAGCAACATCTCTGTTTGCCTCGATTAGCTGCCTATCGTACTCAAGAATCTTGGGGTTGTTCATCTTTGCCAACGATAGCACCTCGTCGTACAGAGCCTGTAACTTTGGAACAGAGTCTGGAATAATCAACTCCAAATCATAAATATCATTCAACCCCAGATAGGACTTTAACTTCGATTTTTTGAGTTGCAAATCCACCTCAGCATCGCTAACATCACTACCGGCATTCAGAAAACTGAGTTCCATTTGTAAAAGTTCATTCTCCGCTATAGTTCCAATATTGTACCGCCCCTTTGCAATTTTATAAAGTGTATCGCTATTTGCGTAATTAAGATTTGCTGTTTTGAGATTTTGCTGTGCTAGTATTAGATCAAAAAACAGACGGGATGCATCCATCGAAATATTCTCTAATGCTTGAATATAGTTACGCTTCGCCTCTTCGAATTTGATAGGTTCAATTTTCTTGTTCCATTTTAACCTATTAAAACCAAATATTGGTTGAGAGAAACCGATTTGGTATGGAATAGATTTATACGAGGTTGAGTCATTTTTGAAATAATCAGTTCTATCGAGAGCTGTACTTACATAGAATTTTCCACCCGTTAAGCCAATGTTCTGATTTAACTCAAATCCCAGCGACGAAGTATTACTATTTCGTTCAACATACTGATAAGAACCATCTTTTTGTAAATCAGCTGACAAATCTCTGTTATAATTAATTGCAGAACCAGCAAGTTTTATACTTGGTAGAAATTCTGCTTTATATGTACGGTACTCCCAATAAGATGCCCTGAACTGATGCTTTGCAAGAATACCCTGTGGTGACTGGTCTTTAGCCAACTGAATAACCTCCTCCAACGTAAGCCTATTAACTGGCTTTTGAGAATATGCTATGAAGGAACAAACTACTGCTAAAAATATAATTGAAAAAAGTTTTTTCATTTTTTACTTAATTTTTAATACACTATTCATACCGAAGCGATTCAATAGGATCTTTTTCCGCTGCCCGCTTGGCTGGCGATAATCCAAATATCACACCAACTGCAGCAGATACTCCAAAAGCAATAAGTACAGACAAAGGACTAACAATGGTCAAAATTCCTGCAAAGTGAGTTATTAACTTTGAAAGAATAATTCCTAAAATCACACCTATTAATCCACCGCTAACACTAATTAAAACGGCCTCAGAAAGAAACTGAGCAATAATATCGGCTTTTTTTGCCCCTATGGCCAAACGCGTTCCAATTTCCTTGATACGCTCCATTACAGAGGCAAACATAATATTCATAATACCAATTCCACCTACTATTAGCGATATACTTGCAATTGCACCAAGCACAATATTGAAAATATCCTTTGTGCGTTGCTGTTGCTTTAGCAGTAATTCTGGAACAGTAATCTCGAAATCCTTGACCTGAGAGTGTCTACGTAGCATCATTCTGCTTAATACTTCCGATGTAGAGGTAATGTCCTCTGTTTGGTTTACTTGAATTATAATCCTATCGAGCTGATGGTAATTTTTTGGAGCTTGGGACTCAGTACTACCACCAAATGACATAATAAAACCAAACCCTCGCATTACAGAGCCTCCCTCTGAAAGTTTTTTGGAATTTACCAATGCTCTATTTTGGTAACGAAGCAATATACTTCGGGCAGGAACATACACATTATCGTTGTATACGTTTATACCACTATTTTCAAAGCCTGTTAGCTTGATATCGGACTTTGAAAGCACTCCAATAACCTTTAGCCATACATTCCCAAACTTTATATACTTACCAATTGGATTTACAGTGCTAAAAAACTTTGTTTTAATATTTGAACCAATCACACATACAGGAATACCATGCTCCTCGTGATAGGCATCAAAGAAAACACCTTCTTCTAGTGGAAGATTGTACAATGAGAAATAATCATTCGATACTCCCATTATTTTAGCAGACATTCTAAGTCCGTTATACTGAACAAAAGAATTAAGGCTTATTTCTGGGCTTATCCTCTTAACTGAAGGCAATATCGCCTTAATAGCATCTAAATCTCCAAGGGTTAAACCAGGTGAAAACTTCTGTTTTTGAGTATTACCACCATTATCATCAGAAGATTCAGTATCCTGAGCTTCAAACACTGAATTGATGATAATATTGTTAACACCAACCATTTTCATCTGTTCAAGAATTTCCTTTTGGGCTCCATTTCCAATAGCCAACATACTAATAACCGCAGCAACACCAAAAATAATACCCAATGCCGTTAGCATCGATTTAAGTTTGTTGGCCATAATGGCCTCCATAGCAATATTAATATCATGTGCGTAACGCCGATAGAGCTGAAAGATATTAATATTATCGCCGAACTTACTCAACTTATTTACTTTCGTGTTTTCGGTCACCACGGCCTGTTTTTTTAGTGTCGTTTGCAGATTTATCGCCTTTTTCCATAGAGCCGCCGGGGGCAAATTGCATCATCATTTTTTGCGCATTAGCTTTTGCCTTCATAGCCATCTCCTGCTCTTGGCGAAGATTTTCTTCTTCCTGTTTCTTTTTTAATACCTTTTCCTTAAGAACAGGTATTAACTCCTCTCCAACTAAATCAAATTTTTCAGGTTTCTCGGGCATCGAGATATAAATCTCATCATCAACATTTAATCCCTTCTCAATAATTATATAGTTCTCGTTCATATCGCCCGGAACAACAACCTGTTTCTTACCTTTCTTTGTAAATACATAACTAACACTATCATCCGCATGGAGTGCTTCCAGTGGGATATACATTACCGAATCGTAAACATTTGTTATAATCTGGTTCCCTGTTGTCATCGAAGGACGAAGGATAGGGTCATACTCATTAACGCGAATTACAACCTCAAAAACCTTCGCATCGGTATTGGGCAACTGCTCTCCAATATTGGCAACCTCAACAACTTCACCAGTAAATTTTTTCTCAGGAAAAGCATCAACAGTAATTCTTACCGATTGGTTTTTCTTTACCTTGCTAATATCTATCTCGTTAACATATGTTTTGGAGTTCATTACCGATAAGTCAGGAAGTGTTGCTACGGTTAAATCCCAAGGGCTAACGCTTGAACCAACCTTACGTTTTGTTCCACCCCACTCGCGGTAGTAAATAACCATCCCAGGCTTGGGAGCACGAATTACAAACTTACTTAGAACATCGAGCATATCCTGACGTTCGCGACGCTGACGTTCGAGGTTTATGGCAACCTCCTTCATTGACGCTTCGGCCTGCTCTCTCTTCAAATTATAGTTATGTGATGCTTGACGATGCTCGCGCTCTGCTTTATCGAGGTTGATTTGAGCCTGACGCTGTGTGGCTGGCGGCTCATACTTGGATTGTTCAAGAACAATCTGCTTCTCCTCCATATCAAACTTTAGGTTAATAAGCGTATTGCGTAACTCCCTAAGTTGAAGCGTAGTATCAAGTTGAACCTTCAAGTATGCCTGTTGACTTTTCTCCAACTCATCCTCCGTACTTTTAAGCTGATTGCTAAGTGCCGACCTATCTAATGTTGCTACATAAGCACCAGAATCAACAACAGTACCTTCAGGAATTAAGTCCTGAATTTTTACCTCTGAAATTCGGAATGAGCGGCCACGAAGTTCGGTTGGCGCCGTAATGTCTTCTGAGTTTTGAGCCTTTAACTCGCCGGTTACATTAACTAAAATCTCAAATTTGCCCTGCACTACTTTTGTAAACTGGGGTGCAGCTTTGTCTTTATCCGACGAACCAAAGAAAGTAAATGCTAGAACTATAGCTAATAATACCGAAAAGCCAATAATTATTTTTTTTCTCATTGTTTTGTATGGATTAGAAATGGTATATACAAAAGAATAAAAAATTTAACAATGGTTTAACCTTCCAATTGTTAAAAGTTACTTAAACGAAATTTAAAACGAAGTAAAATGCCGTATTATTACTCTATATTAGTTTTTGTTCCAATGCTATTTTAACTAATACCGCCGTGTTACGTGCATTTAATTTAAATAGAAGATTTTTTCGGTAACTATTAATCGTTTCAATCCCCAAGAAAAGTTTCTCAGCAATTTCGGGGTTAGTGTAGCCATCGCAGATAAGTTTGAGCAAATCTGTTTCTCTGGGTGTCAAGAATATTAGCTCATCTGATTTTTTCTTCATCAGCAAATCTATCTCGTGACAAAGGAATGTTTCGCCTTTTAAAACAGTTTCAATACCCTCAACAACTTCCTCTGGCAGCGCGTTTTTAAGAATATAGCCAGATGCTCCATTATCCAGCATCTTTCGGATTATTGTGTACTCACTATAAGTTGTAATGGCCAAGACTTTTATTTGCGGATATTTTTCTGTAATAGATTTACAGATATCAAGACCATTGCCATCGGGCAAATTAATGTCCAATAATACTAAATCAATGTGCTTTGATGCAACCAAATCCAAACATGCCTTTGCAGTATGAGCAATAGCCACAACCTCTCCAATCTGCGAGTCGGATACAATGCTCTGTAAACTTTGAGCAATTAATGGATGATCGTCGACAATTAGTATTTTATTCATTTTATCTGTGGTGACCAGTGACATGTGACTGGTGACAGATTTTGTGACTTTCAATTATCACTTGTCTCTCATCACTAGTCACAACTAATTATTAGCATTTAAACTCAACAGTAATTTCTGTTCCCTTGCCTGGCTCAGAAAGTATATCAATCCGGCCATTGAACGATACTACCCTCTGCTCAATACTATTTAACCCTACCGATTTAGTTTTGTCAATGGCTTTTAGATCAAATCCACACCCATCGTCATAAACGGTAAGGCTAATTCTGTCCTGCTCCTGCACCAGTTGAACATTAATTTTGCTAGCGTTAGCATGCTTCAAAGCATTATTTACCAACTCGCTCACAATACGGAAAGCAGCAACTTCAAGTTTCTCGTCAATACGCTTTTCAACTCCGTAAAAGTGGTACGTTGCTTTATCGATGCTCCCACAAAAATCTTTTATTGCAGCACTTAGCCCATAACGCATAAGCGATTCTGGCATTAAATTATGCGCCACCCTCCGGAGTTCTTTAATTGAGTTATCAAGCATTTCCAGTGCTGAGTTGAAGGTTTCCACCTGCTCCTCGGGAATAGTTAAACTACCTTTCATATTGGCCATTTTATGTTTTGTAACGGAAAGCAATCCACCCAATCCGTCGTGTAAGTCCTTCGATAATCGAGCACGCTCAGTGGTTTCGCCCTCAAGCAACGATTTTGTAGCAATAAGTTGCTTTTCCTGCTCCAACTGAGCCACTTTCTGTTCGGCTATTTTTCGCTTTTGTTTTAAGCCTTTCATAAAAAGCAATGCGCCAATAAGCCCAAACACTATTATGAATATCAACGAAAGAATAGCTATAAACCTAATCTTTTGAGAATATCTAAGTTTTTGAATTTCATTTTCTTTTTTCTGAGTTTGATATTTTGCATCGGCATCAGCAATCATATTAGCCCATTCTGAATTTAAATCTTCTTCCTTTAGTCTTATTTGTTGCTGAGAATAGTTTATTGCATCTTCATGATGATTTAAAAAAATAGATGATCTTTTCAGCAGATCATAAATCAACCGTAAATCTAACCTATTCGATGTATCGGCAACTCGAAGAGCTTCTAGCCCTATTTTCTTGGCTAATTCGTAGTTCTTCATATCGTAATAATAATCTCCAAGAGTTCTATAACTCTCCATCACTCCTGATACACTATTATTTTCTTGATAGACCCTTAATGCTTCCTTGGTATAACTTATTGCTTTAACTTTTTCACCAATCATATAGTAACAATATCCAACCCTAACCAGAGCGGCTGCATAATAGGTTATATTGATAGGTTTTAGTTTTTTAATGGCTTCGTCACCATATTTAATTCCCTTCTGATAATCTCCATTATTCAATGCGAAAACAACAAGATTTACCAAAGAAACCGACTCTCCTTGTAAATCCTTAGTTTTACGCTGCAACTCCAAAGCCCTTAGCGTATATTCCTCTCCTTTTGCTTGATTTCCTGCAGAATAATAAAGCGAGCCTATATTTGCTAAAATTTTTGCAATCCAAACCTTATCGTCAATATCTTCGTAGTACTTAAGTGCCTGATTATACAACTCAATTGACTCATCGTACTTGGCTGTAATTCTATATGAATTTGCTAAATATGTCTTAGCTTCAACTAATTGTTTAGTCGAATTTTGCAACTCGCTAAATATTTCTACAGCCTTTTTCAAAAATATTATTGAACTATCTATTCTTCCCTGCAAGTAAAGTATTCGCCCAATAGACTCATTAGCTTTAGCCTCAAACTCCTTGTTGCTTGATTTTGAAGATATTTGCAATATCTCATTTGCAAATTTTTCTGCATTTACTAAATCTGATTCAATATATATATTGCATATCTTATCTAATATTTCAAGTTTTTCATTAACATTCTTATACTTTTTAGATGATATAAGAAGGTTTAAAGAATCAATTTTTTGAGACTGACAGCGTGCATCTATCCCCGATAAATTAACAATCAATACACTAATTAGAATAAAAGCTAATCTCATATTTGAATTATTTTTCATAGCAAATATTAAGTTAAATTGAGTTTTTTTTTACCCCTTTTTGGGGGTAAAACAGACAAGTATCCAAAGTTTATTTTACAATCTGATTTTCAATATTAATAATCAATAACTTACCGTATGTTTTGAATAGTGTTTTTTGCAGCATCAGAACGTTTTGTCAGATCTTCCGAAGTATTTGCTGTTGAATTATTACTTCCTCCACCTACTCCATTCTCTCCTCCTAAAATTTTAAGCATTTCATTTTTAGTTAATCTGGCGCAAGTTTTACTCTTTAATATTCTTCTTGTTTTCATTTGTATATCAGTTATAATTGCGCCTACTCTATAATCGGTTTTCGGCTTTCCCTATTCTTAATTGTGAAGATAAAAACTTAACTGCAAAAACCCCCTTTTGGGGGTAAAATCATCCTTAGTAAGCTTAATACCTTTGGTTCAGATTTTAAAACTATAAAAATTATCAATTTAAATTTTAGTGAAATGAAAAAAACATTAACACTTATTGCTGTTTTATGCGGTTTTACTTTTCTAGGTATTTCGCAAAATACTTTTCAGAAGGGAGATAAAGTTGTAAACGCCGGCATTGGTTTTGGAAATGCATTGTACTCTGGCAGTGGTTACACCAGCAAAACTCCACCAATATCTCTATCATTCGAAATGGGTGTAAAAGACCAACTATTCGACGAAAAAAGTTCTTTGGGTATTGGCGGATACATAGGCTACGCAAGTGCAAAATGGGAATACTCCGGCTGGGGCTGGAAATACACAAACTTTGTGATAGGAGCCAGAGGCGTTGCTCATTATCAATTACTCGATAAACTTGATACTTACTCTGGCCTAATGCTTGGCTACGATATTATAAAAGCGAAGGAGTTCGGGACATCTATTGGCTACGACTACTCTGCTTCGGCAAGCGGTTTTATTTGGGCTTGGTTTGCTGGCGGACGCTACTACTTTACCGATAAATTTGCCGCAATGGCCGAAGTTGGCTATGGTATAGCATACTTAAATCTAGGAGTTTCCTATAAATTCTAATAAGACGATAAAATTTAATTCTAACGAATTGTTTCTTAAAAACTTATAATTATGAAAAAATTACTTTTAACAAGCGCAGTTTTTGCTGCACTATCAATTGGATTCACATCGTGTGAAAAAGAGGAAGATGAAAATCAAACTGGTAATGAGGTTTTAATCATTGACGATATTACTACTGTTACCACATGGACTTCAGATAAAGTTTATGTAATTGATGGTGATATTGATGTTGATGCAAATATCACAATTGAACCTGGAACAGTTATTAAATTTAAAACAGGAGCTAGTTTAGGTTTTGGATACACAACCAACGTTACCGTTACAGCAAATGGAACCGCCGACAAGCGAATTGTGTTTACAGCTTACGGCTCTAACCCTACCCCTGGCTCATGGGACGGTATGTCATTCTATAGCAATGTATTACAAAACTCCAGTTTAACTTATTGCGATTTCTTATATGCAGGATATAATGATTGGTCAGCTGTTGATATTCGTTGCAAATTAACATTCAGTAATAACATTGTAAAATATGCTAAGAAAATTGGAGTTGAACTGAATGAATGGGCTGCGTTCGTATCAATGACAGGAAATACAATTGAAAACTGTGGAACTCAAGCCATGAAACTTTATCCAAGTGCGCTGCACACATTAGGCACAAATAATGTAATGAGCTGCAACAGTGGCTATGGTATTTTTGTGGATGGTGGTGAAGTCAATGTTAACAATGGCGCAAATCTAACGTGGAAAAAACAACCTGTGGCTTACATTTTCGATGGTACAACAACTATTGAAACCAACTTAACAATTGAACCTGGCACAATTTTATCATTCAACGCTGGTGGACGAATTGATTTTGGATATTCTGCAAATACTACACTTACTGCTGTTGGAACGCTTGCCAACCCCATAATTTTCACCTCCAGCAACACATCACCTGCAACTGGCGCATGGAGAGGTCTTTTCATATACCAATACACATCTCCAAACACTGTTTTTGATTACTGCACTTTTGAATATGCTGGCTACGACCAAGAGGCTTGCTTGTATATCAGAGAGGTTGCCAATGCAACAGTGAAAAATTGCAGTTTTAAAAACTCATCGGGTTGGGGAATATATTTAGATAATGGTGCTACATTATCTGCAAGTAGCACTGGTAACACATTTACAAATTGTAGTTTAGGAGAAATCTACATTTATCAAGAATAGGGTTAATAATTTAGGTTACAAGAGAAGGGAATCTTAATGGATTCCCTTCTCTTTTCAGTAAGGCTTCTCTTTAAATACCAAATAATACTTTTATCTGATTTATCATTTTAACTGCCAGTTCATTTGCTTTTTCAGTGGAACTACTTTCTGCATAAATCCTGATAATTGGCTCGGTATTCGATTTACGCATATGTACCCAACCATCCTCAAAATCTATTCGTAAACCGTCGGCGGTGTTAACCTTTAAATGCTGATGCTGGGAAAGCATCTTTGCAAGAACATCATCGGGATTCATCCCTGCTTTTAGTTCAATTTTATTCTTGGAGATGAAGTAGTTCGGATAAGTAGCCCTAAGCTCCGAGCATTTTT
>CAZTVY010000020.1:0-16601 GCA_964617235.1 uncultured Rikenellaceae bacterium
GATGGCAATTACCTATTCACTGGGCTAAAGCCTGGTTATATTGAGATACAAGTTTCAGCAATCGGCTTTAAGCCATACATTTCCGAGGCAATTCTTGTTACAAATGCAAAAACATCATTTGTAGACTTACCTATAGAGCAAACCTCTGTAGAACTTGAAGGTGTAGTTGTTAAAGCATCTACATTTCGCAGAAGCGACGATGCACCAGTTTCGCTCCGAAGAATTGGGATTGATGAAATAGAGAAGAATCCCGGAGGAAATCGCGATATCAGTAAAGTAATACAATCGTTACCGGGGGTTGCGTCATCGGTTTCGTACCGAAACGACGTTATCGTTAGAGGTGGAGGTCCGAACGAGAACAGGTTCTACCTCGATGGAATTGAAATTCCAAACCTAAATCACTTTGCCACGCAAGGAGCATCGGGTGGTCCCGTTGGAATTATCAACGTTGATTTTGTCCGCGAGGTAAACTTTTACTCTGGCGCATTCCCTGCAAACTATGGCAATGCAATGAGTTCAGTATTGGATTTTAGACAAATTGATGGTAATAAGGATAAACTAAAAGTGAAAACCGCTGTTGGAGCATCAGATTTAGCTCTTACGCTAGATGGACCCATAAGCAAAAATACATCGTTCATATTCTCTGCTCGTCGCTCATACCTTCAATTCCTTTTTAATGCACTTGGATTGCCATTTCTCCCAACATACAATGACTTTCAGTTCAAAACCAAAACTAAGTTCGACAGTAAAAATGAGTTAACTATAATAGGGCTAGGAGCCATTGATGATTTCGAACTCAATACAGGACTGAAAAATCCTGATGAGTCTCAACGTTACATCTTAGGTTATTTACCTGTAAACACCCAATGGAATTATACCATAGGAGCATCATACAAACACTTCAAAAAGAATGGTTTTGAAACTTACGTTATAAGTAGAAACATGCTTAATAACCGACAGTATAAGTACCAAAACAACGATGAATCACAGCCAAAATTATTGGATTACAAATCGTGGGAAGCGGAGAACAAGTTTAGGTACGAACGTCAACTAAAAGTTTGGAGCAATTACGACCTAAACTTTGGTGGAGGAATGGAGTATGCGCGCTACTTTAACAGCACTTTTCGCGCAAAATATGTTGGAGAAACCTATCAACCCGACAATTACGAAACCAACATGGATATGTTTAAGTGGAGTTTGTTTGGGCAAATAAATCACACTTACTTTCAGAAGCTAACATTATCACTCGGATTGCGTGCCGATGCTAATAACTATTCAACTAATATGAGTAATCTTTTCAAACAAATTAGTCCACGTTTCTCTGCATCGTACGAGATTACCCCAGAATATTACCTAAACTTCAATGTTGGACGATTCTACCAACAGCCATCGTACACTACACTCGGGTTTAGCAATGCTGCTGGCGATTTAGTGAATAAATCCAACGGATTAAAGTATATCCGAAGCGACCATTTTGTATTTGGCGCAGAATGGCTACCCAATGAATCTAGCCGATTATCGGTTGAAGGATTCTTGAAACTTTACAACAACTACCCTGTTTCGTTAATCGACTCTGTATCAATAGCAAGTAAAGGTGCTGGTTACGGCACATTCGGCGATGAACCTGTAAAATCGGTTGGTAAAGGTCGCGCATATGGAGCCGAATTCCTTTAGCTACTCCGATTTAATACCCTTATTTCTTACACCTTGGTAAGGAGTGAAAGTGCAAAGATGGACGAAAATCTAAATCCTACCTCTGGCTTTATTCCAACATCATGGGATAATGAACATTTAATATCAATTACGGCAACTCGCACATTTAAACGCGGCTGGGATGTTGGATTTAAGTGGCGATTTGTAGGTGGCGCGCCTTACACTCCTTACGACCTTCAAACATCTGCATTGATTGATGTATGGAATACACGCAATCAGGCCGTCTTGGATTATGGAAAATTCAACACATTGCGACTAAATGGATTTCATCAACTTGATGTAAGGGTTGACAAAATGTACTACTTCAACAATTGGACCCTAAACCTCTATGTTGATGTTCAAAATATCTACAACTTTAAAGGTGAAGAGGCCGACAATTATGTTACAGAGGTTGATATTAATGGAAATCCAACAGTAAATCCAGATGACCCAACAAGATATTTGCTCAAAAAGTTGAAAAATGATGGTTCTGGAACTATATTGCCAACAATTGGTATTATTGTAGAGTTTTAAAACAAATGATATGAAACAGCTATTATACATCTCCCTTGCAACGGTATTAGCAGTATCGTGCAGCACATCCCAAACAGTAAAAACCTCCGAAACACCTAAGGTTGTTGTTACAAAACCATTCGACAGTGGTGTTGGCATTAATATCAATTTTACTCCAGGAAAATCTTTTAATCACCCACTAATTGCATTTTGGATTGAAGATATGAATGGCAACTACATTCAAACCGTTTATGCATCAAAATCAATTACCACGGGTATTTTTAAATATGGCGTTTACGAAAAGGGTAAATGGCAGCCAGGCGAAAGACGTCGCCCCGCATCGTTGCCTTACTGGTTACATAAACTTGGTAAAATGACTAACGACGGTTATTTCCTTCCTAGTCCCGAAAATCCACTACCCGATGCCTACACTGGAGCTACTCCACAGGGAAGTTTTACGGTTAAATTTGCTGTTCCCAGCAATTTAAAACAATTCAAACTACTTATGGAGATTAACCAGCCTTGGGATTGGAACAACTACTGGCATAATAATCGTTACCCTGGTGATGAGAATTACGCAACTTCGGCACAGCCCGCATTGGTTTACTCTGCCGATGTTCATATCGATGCAAAAGGCGGAAAGTTCTTCCTTAAGCCAATTGGTCACAGCCATTACTCAGGAGCCAGTGGTGAATTATTCACAGACATAAGCACCTTAACATCAGCGTTAAATATTGCAAGCGATATTTGGGTTGAAATAGAATAATTTGATTAGGCTATTAGTTTTTAATAAACGATGCCAGTGGCATCAAATGCTTATAGAAATTTATTGATATTTAATTGTATTCGACTCCAGCTGGAGTCGAATACATGAATTTAACAATAGCCTATAAATATGCAAACCCTCTGGGTTTGATTAATTACATCCTTAATTCTGTTAATACAAGAGTATATCTGTTTTAAAGAATTTAAAATTCAGAATATGCCAACCGCAATAATAATAGGAGGAACTGGACTAATTGGCCAAGAGCTAATCAACACCTTGCTTGATGATGGCTATGAGGTAAAAGTCCTATCGCGCAGTAAATCAAAGGCAGATAAGATTTTTGGAGGGAAAGTTGCTCCTGTGGAGTGGAGTGGCAAAAATCACGAAGAACTTGCATCTATTATCAACGACTGCGATGTTATTGTAAATCTTGCTGGGCATACAGTTGCGGTTCCGTGGACTAAATCGAATAAGAATAAAATCTGGAATAGTAGGATTAACACCACCGAAATTATTGCAAATGCCATTAACAACTGCAATAATCCTCCCAAAGTTTTTATTCAAGCATCGGCAGTTGGTTACTACAGCCATAACTCGCTAGAACTACTAACAGAGAATTCACCAAAAGGCGCTGGATTCCTATCAAACCTAACCGATGAGTGGGAACAACAAGCACTGAAATGCGAATCAAAAACTAGGGTTGTTTTAATCAGAACAGGCATAGTACTTTCAAACAAAGGTGGATTTTTGTCAAAAATTCTAAGTCCAATCAAGTATTTTGCAGGAACAATTCTGGGTTCGGGGAAACAGATTATACCCTGGATACACATAAAAGACCATATGTCGGCAATTGTTCTCTTGATTAATACCGAAAATGCAGAAGGAGCATTCAACCTTGTATCTCCAAATCCGACTTCATTAAGTAAAATAACAAAAACAGTTGGTAAAACAGTAAACAGACCCGTATTCCTTAGAATTCCAGCATCATTACTAAGACTTGCTTTAGGCGATATGGCCAAGGAAACACTTCTTGCAAGCCAAACTGTAAAACCTAAAAAACTTGAAGAATTGGGATTTGAATGGAGGTTTACAAACTTAGAGAATGCTTTGGACGATTTGCTATTAAATAGTCACTAGTATCCAGTAAAATTTTCGTACTTCTACGATGCAAATATTTCGCTACTCTGTAGCTTAATTAACCATTTTCAAATCGCTTATCTATAAATATTCTGCCGCTCTGCGGCTGAGAATTAGCCGCAGAGCGGCTCTGTCTTTGTAGCAAATTTAAAACACAAGAAAAGAAGCTCCAGAGGAGCGAAATATCATCTCTAACTGTTGGAGTAATAGTTTTAGAATAAACATTGAGAAGAAATACCCCCTAAAGGGTTTTGAACCCTTTAGGGGGTTCATGAAAACATCTTCCAAAACGACTTTTTCTTTTGTAACATTGATAAGTCCAAACTTCCAAGCGCATTAATCATCTCATCGACAGATGAATATCTGTTCGCAATCGCCTCTTGCTCAAATTCGAGAAGTTGGTTATGGCTATAAAAACGAGGAGGTTTTGGGAGCCTTGCTTTTGATGTTGCTCTTGCAACAACCTCAAAAACAGAATCAGGAATACTCTTATGCTGAGGTAAAGGAACCACCAACTGTAGTTGAATTCGCATTAAAGGATTGCTGCTTTCCCAAGGATTTTTGCTTGTTAGCAATTGCCAAAGCGTTACCCCCATTGCGTAAATATCGGTTTGAGGCTGTATTAACTCCCAAAGGTTTAGAATCTGTTCAGGCGAGGAGTAAATCAACGAAAAAGGCAACTTATCGCCTTTATTGCACAATGGTTCCGAAGGCTTACGAATCAATCCAAAATCAATAATATCTATCTGTGGATTATCAAAGTTGATAACATCATCAACCTTTCTAACTATAATATTGCCAGGTTTTATATCGCAATGAACAAATCCTTCATCGTGTATACGTTTTAGCGCTTTTAGCGCTTCAATTACAATCAGGATTTTTTGTTGAACTGTAATCTTTGCTTTGTATTTACCAGTTATGATTTTCTGCAAGTCGATACCTTCGGTAAAATCACGAACAAGGTATTTAGTGTCATCCTGAATAATTAGCTCAGGGTTTTGTCGTGTGCACTTTGATAAACCCTCGTATTCTCGTTCAGCACGAAAACAATATAGTGGATTATTGTTTAAATACTTATGGAAACGCTTAACAATTACTTTTTGTCCATTGCTTTGGCGAGTTCCAATGAAAGTGCAACAAATTTCTCCTTTGGACTTTAGAATATTCTTAGGATTAGAAAGAGTCAGCACGTAATTACCGTGCTGACCAATCAATAGAATATCCTCAAAATCCTTAGGCATTAATTCAGTTTAAAGTAACTCTCCAACTCCTGCAAGCTGTTACTGTGCGTTTTGCTATCGTTTACAATTTTACCATTCTCGAGAATCAAAATTCGGGAGCAAATCTCCGTAACGTGCATCAAATCGTGACTCGATATAATTATGGTTGTACCCTTAGCGTTCAAATCCTTCAATTTAGATTTTAACCAAAGCTGAGAGCTGGGGTCTAAACTGGCAAAAGGCTCATCGAGAATTATGATTTCAGGGTTTGAAATCATTGTCGACAAGATACCGACCTTATTCTTATTACCCGCAGAAAGGTCACGAATATATTTATTCCTATTCTCTTCTATCTGGAAAAAGTCCTCATTTTCTTTTAAGAAAATCGAGATATCAGATTTATTCTTTCCATACAAATTTCCAACAAACTCAAAAAACTCCATTGGAGTAAGATAAGGAATTAAGAAACGCTCGTTAAGATAAGAGCCAGTATAGTTTTTCCAATCGTCAGTTTTATCAACCTGCAAATCTTTTGATTTCACATGTCCGTCGGTAGCCTTGATTAAATCGAGTATCAAACTCAATAACGTTGTTTTCCCAGCACCATTATTACCAACCAGGCCAATAAGTTCACCTTTATTAATTTTTAGATTTTCAATAGTAAGTGCAAAACTCTGACTATATACTTTTTGAAGTTTTAAAATCTCTATCATAGCTGTAATTATTATTTTCTGAAACCACTTGACATAATATACTTTCTTTTAACTAGTCGATTGCGGATAAATCCGACAAACTGCCTATGAAGCAGGATAGCAATAGCGCCAATAAGACCTACTCCAAAAAAGCCAAACTCTTCCATTCCAATCAAACTGAAAATTAAATAAATAATCATAGGGATACCAAACAATGGAATCATCATAAGAAAATGATGCGCCCCTGTACCTTGGTAATTCATAAATTGGCTTCGGCCTAAATCGATGCTTGAACTGCTAAATGTACCTGAAAAGAATACTAATATGGATGTTATTCCAACATTATAGAGCACAATTGCAGTGTTTATGAGCGCAATTTTTGAATCTATAAATGCGTAAGGGAGCGTTACCAAATAGCTCGCCACACACATTATTGCAAATAGGTAATACTTTGCCAAAACAAAGTTGAAGGTGGATATCCTATGAACTAAGAACATATCATAAAATGAACTTTCCCACGAAAACGCATACTGATAGAAAAACATTGCAAGGTTGGAAGTAAGGAATATCCCTACAAACATCAACATATAAGGGCTATTCAAATATTGGTCGTTGTAAAAGAAAAATCCATACAGCAAGAAAAAAATACTAAGATAAAAAACAGATTTGGGACGTTTATTCCTGAATATCAACTTCAACTCTGAACCAATTAGCGTTCCAATTAACCCGTAGTTTGACAAGAACTGGAATGAGGTCGATTTTGCATTGTTTTGCTTCTCTACGCCCTCAATGTATGCGTTCCTTCGAAGCAACTCGTAGGCTACATAATACGACACTACTGCCAACACAACTGGGAGTAAAGCAAACAGAGCGGTTTGGCTCAACAAGCCAAGCGCATTGCTAAATAACAATGAAACAGAGATAATTTTTGCAATATCGAGGTAGATAAATATTGACAAGGCAACTATCCACAGTATAACCAACAGTGGCTTCTTAACAAAGTATTTTTTTGCGGTAAAGTTTAAAAAGTTATTGAAAGCAATAAACGATATCACCGATACAATCCACGAAACGCTGTATAACGGCGTTTGCGTGCTTAAAATAACCTTAAAGAAAAAAGGTAAAATTAAAAGCAGCGCAAAAAGGTTGAGAAAGTTAAATACACTACGCAACAACGGGAAATGCAACAAAGTGCTTTTCCTTATTGGCAAAGCTAAATAGGGCTGAATTGACATTACGGGTAGCTGTTGCAAAAAGAAACGAATTACAATATCGAACCCGAAGTAGTAGAACAACAAACGGTTGAATGCCGCCAATACATCCTGATTTGGGAATACCTCAGCAACAATTTTATCGGCAAAGAAGCCAAGCATCAGAATATTTAACGCAAGGTAAATACCAATAAAACCTAAAAGGATATTGATAAAAATGGGCTTAATGGACAAAATTAATGCTGCAGCATAGTTCAAAGTCAACAATAATGTAGTTTTGACGCATTTGAAGGCTATGAATAAAAAATTTGCTTTTACTGTGGTTCGAAAAGAACCAAAAAGAATGGCAGAAACCATGGTGTTCAGAACTATCGTTGCAATGACTGTGGTCGGCAATTTATAGGGGGAGAACGCATTGTCAATCAGGCGCTATGGCAAGAGTACTCCGGAGGCAAGCAAACCTACGCACAGCTATCCGTAAAATACGGGGTGTCAATAAAAACAATCCAGCGAAGGCTCGACAAGGTTTTTGTCAACAAGAATTTTTTAATACCCTCCCGGGGAGTGGTGATGATGGATACAACGTATTTTGGTCGTGATTTTGGGGTTATGGTGTTCAAGGGCACCGAAGGCCACCATTTATACTGGAAATACGTGAAATACGAGACGATTGCGGGCTACATGGAAGGCATCAACTACCTGAAAGCACAGGGGATGAAGATTCAGGGCGTTGTGTGCGATGGGCGAAAAGGCCTATTTAAGGCCTTGGCCGATTACCCCGTTCAAATGTGCCAGTTCCATCAAATCGCCATCGTTACCCGTTACCTAACCAGAAAGCCTAAGCTTCAGGCATCCATTGAACTCAAAGAGATTATGTGGCTACTCCCGAGAACCGACAAGGAGAGCTTCTTCGGGGCGCTCGCTGAGTGGCATGAAAAATGGGCGGACTTCATCAATGAAAGAACAAAAAGCCCTGAAACGGGTAAAAGTAGGTATGCTCATAAGCGTTTACGGAGCGCCTACAAAAGCCTTGAAAGGAACAGGGAATACCTGTTCACTTGGTACGACAACCTGGAACTAGGGTTGCCCAACACGAACAACCAGCTTGAGGGGACTTTTACGGGGTTAAAGAATAAACTACGAAATCATAATGGAATGAGCCGTAGCCGAAGAGAAAAGTTCATCGATGGGTTTTTAAAAGGCATCTAGCGAGTAAAATAATTACAAAGGGAAAGGCTGGTGTAAGCCAGCCTTTGTAACCATTTTGCTCGGTCAAGGTATTCCTGACAGGTTGCTCCCCAGCAGAGCCTGTTTCCGCTTACTTGACTTCCAAATATCACATTAATTGGAATAAGTTATCTGTTGTGCGGAAAATAAAAAGCATTAAAAATGTCCATTAGAAGGTAACGTCTAGAAAAAAGCATTAAAAATGTCCATTACGCCTAAAAATGCTTTTTTGCCAAAAGGGAGACCGTAATTTCTCCTTCCAAAAATGAATTAGTAATTGATACATAGAAGTTTTTTAATAATCATTTTTAAAGATTTCGATTTATGTAATCAAAGGTAATATTTTTAATATCGTATAATCATTGAAGTATATTAAAGACTCTTAAAAAAAGTTACCCCGCTCTGCTGAACGGGGCATCCTTAAACGATATACATTAAGTCTTCCAACTTCCTGCTTCCAACTTCTACTTAATACTATTAATAATCTCCTTAGCCTTGCTAACCTTCTCGTCCAACATTGCGGTTGTTTTTGCCTCGGCAATAAAACGAAGGTAGGGCTCTGTGTTCGAAGGGCGAATGTTGAACCACCAATCGGGGAACTCAACACGGTAACCATCAAAATCGTACGAAGCGGTTGGTTTTTCGCTATTGATAAAGAAATCGCGAACGGCATCCATAGCCTCACGTTTCTTCTCAATCTTGAAGTTGATTTCACCAGAATTGGCATAGGTTTCAATCTTATCGATAATTTGCGATAGCGATTTTCCTTGAGCCTTCATCTTGCTCACCACATTCAGGATAAGAATACAGGCCAACATACCAGAATCTGAATAGAAGAAATCGCGGAAATAGTAGTGACCAGCAAGTTCACCACCGTAAATCCCATCAATCTCGCGAAGTTTCTTGGCGGCAAAAGCACGTCCCACTCTCCAAGTATGCATATTTGCACCCATTGGTGTTAGATACTCCCCAACAGCCTTTGATGTTCTAATGTCCTGTAGCACATTACCTTTCAATCCTTTTTCCTCAAGGAAGTAATGACCCAAAAGACCAATCATAAGGTCGGGAGATATAAAGCGGGCATTCTCATCTACAAACATAACACGGTCGCCATCACCATCAAAAATGATACCCAAATCGCACTTATGCTTGCGAACAAGATTCTGCAAATCAACAACGTTTTCTGGAACTAATGGATTTGCCTCATGATTTGGGAATGTACCATCCAACTCATCGTATAGGTAAACGGGAGTGTGACCAAGAATATCCTTGATAATTAGCGCAGCCATACCATTAGAACAGTCTATACCAACTGACAAATTGGAGTAATCGCGTTTGAATCCATTAAGGAAGGCAATGTACTCCTGCTTTATATTGTGCTCAACAATTTTCCCTTTCTTAGCAACAGGAATAACGGGTGTGGTTTTAACCTTCTCCTCAATAAACTTAAGGCCGGTATCGTAACCAACAGGCTCAGCATTCTCGCGCGACACCTTCATCCCATTATACTCACGAGGATTGTGCGAAGCAGTAATTTGAACCGAAGCATTGAAATTTCCTTTTGCTGTTGCGTAGTAAACCATTGGAGTTGTTGATAAACCAAGGTTATACACATCGGCGCCAGCATCGGTAATGCCACGGGTTAAGTTCTCGTAAATCTCATCGGACGATTCACGTGCATCTCTACCAACTAAAACCTTATCGGTTTTAAGTAATTCAACCAAAAAGAAACCGATTTTATAAGCATCATCCTTGTTAAAGTCCTTATTGTAAATCCCCCGAATGTCGTACGCGTGAAATGCTCCCATATTTTTTCGAATTAATAGTTACACAATATTCAATAGGCCTCAAAAGTATAATTTTTTGCTAAGAAAATAAAAAAAAATAGTACAACTAGTTTAAATCTTCACCAAATCAAAAACTATTCAACCTCAACCAGCGCTCCATTATCAACATACCAGATATATCCTTTCACATCAGCATAATTCATTCCTTTGATTAACTGCATATAGTTCTGAACCTGCTTTTGATGCTTGGGTAGCTGCTCTCCAAATTTGTAATCAACCACAATTGCTTGGTTATCGCGTATCATTATTCTGTCGGGTCGATAAATTGCAGCACCTTTGGTTAGGATTTCGCTTTCAGTTTTCACTGTCCAACTGCCCGAAAACCAATCCGAAAAGGGTTGGTTTTCCAGAACTTTGCTCACGTTTTGCAGCAACGGTTCAACCTGCGATTCCGTTATAACACCCTCGTTTTTAAGTGAGTAAAGCGCATTCTCAACATCAGCTGTAGTGATAATCATCGAGAATAGTTTGTGCATCAACTTACCATGCTCAATGCCTGCTACAATTTTTGATTCCTCCTCCTTGAAAAACTCCGATGCTTCTAACTGCTGAGCAATTTTCAGTGGTTTTGTGCTAACCGAATAGCTTTCCAGAATCCAAACCTCCTCGTCATCTTTTTTCTTTTTTACTGTTTTAGATTGATGCGTACCAAAAGAGTATTCTTTAATAGATATGGGCGTTTCGTCACCATCAACTTCTCGCTCACTTAAAGTTGCATTCATCTGATTAAGTGGAGGCAAAATAATATCGGAGGTGTTTTTTGCATCGTCACTCACCTTTGGAGCACCAACAAACACATACAACTCTTCCTCGGGACGAGTAAAAGCAACATATAGCATATTTATGCTATCAACCATTGTTTGCACCTTTTCCTCAAGGAAAACTCCCTTAAAATCGCTCTCGCCAAGATGCTTTACGTAGGAAATTGGGTATAAAGGATATTTGGAGTAGGGCTCCTTTTCTGCATTTAACCATAGCAACTTCTTCGAATCCAACTTAAAGATATCGATACTAGCATAAGGAACAATAACTATCGGAAACTGCAATCCTTTCGATTTGTGAATTGTCATAATATTGATTGCATCGCCACTCTCGGGCATTGTAAGCGCAAGGCTTCCCTTTTTTTCCTCCCACCATTCCACAAAGTATGGCAACGATGCTGCTCCAATCCTCGATATCTCAATAATTTGTTCGTGTAGCACAGCTAGGTATGGCAATTCCTTTGTTATGCCTTGCAGGTTATAACGCTGAAGAATTGACTCGAACATCGAAACTAACGGCAAATTTCGCAAACCACTTAACCATTGCTTTTCGGCCTCAACATCAAAATTCAGGAAGGTGAACTCCCAGTCGATGCTCTGCTCTGCAATAACCATTATCTCCTTGGATAGAATTGCAGCCGAAAGCGTATCGGTTGAATTAAGAATCAGCCTCATTGCAGCAACGCAAAGTTGCACTGCGTGCGAGGCGCTTAGCTGCAACGCATCCTGGCTTACCACGTTGAAAAGGTGAGCCTTTTCGGGGTATTTATGCTTAAGCGATAGCAAAATATCGGCAATCCGCTTTCCTTCACTCTTCTTGCGAACAAGAATTGCAATATCACCAATACTGTAACCCCGATTAACCAAATCGGGAATCAACTTATCGAACTTTTGAAGCAGTAGTTCATCCTCAACTTCATCCTTACTGGTTGAATAGTGCGTAATTTCAACAAAACCTGAAGTTTTATCGGAATACTTGCATTCCTGCGTAGGATTCTCGTACGCTTTCGACACTAGCGCAAGCAACTCGTCCGATATATCATCGCCACAAAGATTCTTGGTCCAATCAATCAGGAATTGTGAAGTTTTCGTAAAGAAATTATTGTTGAACTCAACAATTTGGTATAGACTTCGATGATTCTTTGTGAGGTTCCGGGCATCAACTGAAAAATCGTTCTCAATTTGGTTGGCAAGAATACGCCAATCGCTGTTACGCCAACGGTAAATGGCCTGCTTAACATCGCCCACCACCATACTGAACTCGTCCTGCGCCAGACTGTTCCCAATAAGCGGTTTAAAGTTGTGCCACTGAATTACTGATGTATCCTGAAACTCGTCGAGCATAAAGCAATCGTAGCGTGTACCTATCTTCTCGTACACAAATGGAGCATCGTTTCCTTTTATAAATTCGCGAAGCAATGGGCCACTATCGGCCAGAATCATTGCATTCTCCTCTGCCAAAATCTCCTTAACCTTATCGCGGATATCGTTGAAAACAGTTAATGTGTCCAAATTTTTGCTTACCGATAATGCTGTGTAGTACTCGGTTTTGTTATTCTCCATATACTGAACAATCGACAAAAGTTGAGAATGATAACTTTTGGCAATATTCTCCAGAAGCAACCCTGCTCGTCCTGGATTCTTCTTCACAAAATCTTTGCTAACCCAATTATCGCCATCTGGTGTTTCCAAGGCATCGATTGTTCTATCTTTAATTTCAATGAACTCGGAGTATGCTTTGAATTGTGCCGTTCTTGCAATAAAACCATAGACCCCTGTTTTTTTGTAGGAAAAATCATCAATAGAGAAACCATTCTTGGCAATATCTTCTACTAAAGCCTTTCCTCTGAAACCTATCTCGTTAGCAATTTCATCAATTTTAGCCTTGGAGTAATCGGCAATGGCCGTAATAAGCTCCTTGCTACCCATTAACTCCAGTTGCTCCTTGCTAAGCAAGCGGAACTGCTCTGAGTAAAGATTCATCCCCAAACCAATGAGCATTTTTCGGATATCGGGACTTTTGTCTTCCTCCAGTTGCTCGTAAATCATACCTTGGAAACGCTCAAATAGCGCCACATCCTCGGAGCTGCTGTCGAGTAAACGGTCAACAGCCTTTTCTACAATGGACTCGTACTCCAAGCGTAAATCGTTGTTACCATGAAAACCAATCTCCCAGAGCAAATTCTGAATAACCCGCTGCACAAAACTATCGATTGTGCTAACGCTAAACATTGAGTAATCGTGAAGGATGTTGGATAGAGCCTCTTTAGCCTTAAACTGGATAGTTTCCTTTGTAAGTCCTGTTTCTGCAATAATCACCTCGAGCATTCCGGGCTCATTGCCATTGGCTAAGCCGTAGAGTTTGAATAGAATTCGCTCCTTCATCTCAGCTGTAGCCTTGTTGGTAAATGTAACCGCCAATATTTTTTTGTACGATAATGGGTCAACCACCACCATTTTTATATACTCAGCGGCCAACCTAAAGGTCTTACCTGAACCAGCAGAGGCTTTATATACAACTAGTTTGCTCATTTATTGGAATGATTTTCACAATCAATAAAGATAGGTTTTTTAGTTGTTGGTTGATGGTTGATAGTTGTTCGTTTAAGAAAATAAAAATAATTTGCGGAGAAGAACTAATCACAAACAACGACCAACTAAACACTATTCTTTCATAGCCCTTAAGATATGCCTTTTGCCAGGAGGTCCTGCTAGTCGCTCGACCCGGAACCCAGCTGCCCGAAGGGCTTGTTTCACAATTCCTTTTGATGAGTATGTTACCAAAACACCACCAATGGAAAGGGAACTGTAGAGTTTCTGGAACATCTCAACGCTCCACATCTCAGGTTGGTCGTCGGGAGCAAAGGCATCAAAGTAAATTAGGTTATAACTTATTGCAGGAATCCACTTGGTAAAATCCTCATTAACCTTACAAATCTCAAAGGATTGATTTATTTCAACAGATGAATTCCACTCCGCAAGCATAATCCTACTCCAACACGCAGCAACTTCGGAGTTTAATATCTGGCTGTAATTCAAATCCTTGATTTGCTGTTCCGTAATTGGGTATAGCTCAAGGGCAGTATAGAGTGTTTCAACGCCACTAATTAATGATTCGCTAGCCGTTAGCGCTGCATTCAGCCCAGTTCCTAGTCCAATTTCTAAGATTGAAATCTGATTTAACGCACCCGATAGATGCTTAAAGCCCGAATTGATAAAGATATGCTGCGACTCCGTTAGCGCTCCATTCATAGAATGGTAGTAGGCTCCATGAATTTCGGAGAAAAGGGTATGCGAGCCATCGGCTGTGAGAATGGATTTTTGTTTTTGCATTCTGCAAATTTAACGAAGGATTACTTTTACTGCGCTAATCTTCGTTAAAACTTACTGCAACCAATCGTTGCGAACCATCCATCCTAATTTCCAAAGGTTTTGGGAACCGTACGTGTTTAAAGAATGTTGTTTGGTTGACAACAGGCAGAGAGTTCAACTTATCCCACGAAACAAATGAGTAACTATCGTAATTGCCAACTGAGCAATACCCAACATTCATTGATATAACGTTATGGAAGAAATGCGAACCATACGATGCATCCAACGGAAAATCCTCAAAGCTGGTTTCAACAATCACTTTAGCATTGGAAATTTGCGGCCAGGTAACAGGAATACCTATCCACCTATCGCGGGTTCCCCAGCGTCCGGGGCCTATCAAAATATACTGTTTATTCTCCTCAATCATTAAATTATTCAGGTAGTCTACTTCCTTGGCCATCTCCAAAGTCATCGATTTGTTGAAATTCTCACGGTTAATAAAAATCACATCGGAGATTGTATTGATATAGCCATTACCCATACTATTGTTGGAAAGTAGCACAACTTTATCCTTAAGAATTGTATCAGGATTAATTTTATACTCCTGAACGTTACCCATCAATGGCTTAATTTGCAACAGGAAGAATGACGCTTTGTAGTTAGCATCGCGGTTCAAGTCCACAGCAAACTCTATTTCGCAAGGAGCACCAAGCGCCTCCTGAACAATATCGAGGATAACATCAATTGTATGAGCCAAGGGCACATAGTTGTACTTTAGAATATTCGCAAAGTTCACCACGCGTGGCCCTGGCTGATTTACGCCTGGTGTTAAACTCCCATTCTCAGGGCTATAAACCGATGCGCAATGCTTTAGGGTTCCGTGCTGCTCGGCCTCAAACAAATCCAGACGCGCCAAACCGGCCTCATCGCCTGTAAGCAAATCGTACTCACGGCGCTCCATATCCACCGCAAGAAAATCAACCTGCGAGTTCTTAATCAAATCATCCAAGGTGTAGTTTATCAACGTTGGGTACTTTGGACAAAACCGATAGGCACGACCACCCTCAACAACGTACTTTCCAAGCCCAATGGCAATATTGGCAAAGCCATCCTCCGGCTCGATATGTCCAAACGGATAATAGTTGTACGATTGCGCAACACCACTAATATGCGGATAGTAGTAATTATCGAACCTCTCCCCCACAACCTCCTGAATAATAACGGCCATCTTTTCATCCTCAATTTTTAGGTTGATAGCCTTAATGTACGCCAACGCAGTGGGCGAAAAAACCGATGCATAAACCAACTTAATGGCTGTCATCAGTCGCTGTAGCCTTACAGACCTATCGGGATGTGCATTTGGGATAAGATAGGTTTCGAAGACACCTGCAAAGGGTTGCATTATTGAATCCTCAAGCATTCCGGAAGAACGAACAGCCAACGGACGATGATATATTTGCAAAAGTCTATCGAGTCTTAACTTCAACTGGTCCGATAACTCTGCACTCACAAAGTGATGCTGAATTTCTTCGTAACTTTTCGAATTGAAGACCTTATCATAAAGGTCGTTCTTCATCATAAAACATTCAAATTCGTTTGTTCCTACAATAGAAGTCCGCGGTGTTCGCAGATTAATCTCTGGCGTGTACTGCGATATATCAAAAGTGTACAGCAAAGTATTGATGAATGATAAACCACGCCCCTTTCCCCCAAACGAACCATCGGCCAAACTCACAATGTTACTCTCATCAACCTCCCAGTCGGTTTCAAAACCCACAATTTTACCACGGCGCTTCTCCTGACGATACTTTTTGAGCGTTGTAAGCAGATATTCTCTTATATCCATAGGACCAGAGAAATCGTCAATTTTAGAAGGGTGAATTATACGTGCCACCTGAATTTCGCCACGCGCCGATAGCCACATCGAGAAATGGTTCTTTTGTGCGTGGTAGAGCAGACTCTCATCTGGGATTATCCGAAGAGCCCTTTCAAACTCCTCCATTGTTGCGGCAATTGCAATGGGATTTCCTTCTTGATCCTTAAACACAAAATCACCAAAACCCAGATAGTTACTGAGAAAATTTTTTATATCTATTAACAAACTCTCAGAATTCTTATTCAGGAACGAAACTTTAAGTTTAAACGCAATTTCCTCGTTTGAATTCTCGTACGATTGCAGAATAACAGGCAAACTAGGTAATGTTTTACGTGCGTGTTCCACCA
>CAZTVY010000021.1:0-16527 GCA_964617235.1 uncultured Rikenellaceae bacterium
AGTTCTAATTGTAATTGTTGCACTTACAGCTTACGCACAAACCCTTCAACCAACTATTGCGGCTATGAAATGGGGAGCCGATTACAAGTTACACGTTAAGCTGGCGAACGATTCTGCTTACGTTATGGATGTAAAAGGATTGTACCATACTGGTAAAAATCTTTTTATCGACACAACCGATAAATCTACAACATACTATACCGTTAAGCTCGATAAGGAGTTTATCGATTATATAAAAAACAAGAAGATAGAGGAACAAGCTATAGATACTATAAAAACAGACACTCTAAAGGTCAGTTACAAAACACTATGGTCCGCAACTCATGCTAATTTGGGCGGTGGGTACATCCATTTTGTGAACTGTTTGGTTTACTCGTTGGAATCACAACAGTTAAAACTGACAGACCCAATCTTTAAACGTCCCGTTACAGAATGGAAGCCCAAACCTATGACCGAAAGCTACAAGCGTACCCGTAAATGGGAATTCTACTATCCTTCTACCCAAAAAACAGCTCAAAAAGAATATAAACTACGACTGAAAGAGAACGATTTACGCGATTTGCAAGGAGTTCCAACACGTTTTATAGAGTTATTCCTCGAAACATCACAATCAGAGTACGATAAGTTAATCAGTAACCGTAAACTTCAGGTTGTTGCTCAAATTGATTTGGTTCGAATGCTTCTTGGTGCAAAGTATTTAGGTGAAGACCAAATCAGGCATATAAGTAGTAAAGTTTTAGGTGCTGTGGTTAAGTACAATGTAAACACAATGCCATCGGTTATTATTTTTGACGATTACAATGCTGCGGTGGCAATGAGCCTAAACTCAAAGGGTTACCAAATAGACTACATTGTTTACTCCGATGGCGAAACCGTTTCAGGTGCCGATCTCGAGGGTAGGACAGCCTTGATAGAAGGATTAATCAAAAATATAAATGAGGCTAACGAACGGGTTTTTCGGAAAAGACTACAAATCTATTATCAGAAAGTAAAATAGAATACCCAATGTTATTTTAAATAAACTCTCATGAAAAGAATAATATTACTCCTTGCGATTTTTCCAACAATTATTTCTGCATATAGTCAAAGATGTGTTTCTGGCAACTGTGTAAACGGATATGGAACTTATGAATGGACAAATGAATACGGATTTGTTGAGGAATACTATGTGGGGGATTGGAAAAACGGGAAAATGAATGGAAAAGGAACATATTATTTCGCTAACGATGATATATATATAGGAGAGTGGAAGAACGGCTACCAAGATGGAATGGGAACTTTACTAAGTTCAGATGGACTAACATTTAAGTCTGGAATTTGGGAGCAAGGAGAACTTGTGACCCCAAAAGCCATTTCAGGGTGTATTAATGGTGACTGCGAGAATGGCGAAGGGGTTTATATTTGGTCCGATGGTGAAATATACAATGGAAGTTGGATAAACAGAAAGCGTAATGGGTTTGGAAAGAATAGATGGGCCAATGGAGATCAGTTTAATGGTAATTGGAAGAATGATTTAATGCATGGTACCGGAAGGTTCTATTATAGCGATGGTACCCAGAAAATTGGCACTTGGGAAAACGATGTTTTTTCTGAAACATCTGTAGGCTGTATTTCGGGTGACTGTAATAGTGGTTACGGGGTGTTTGGATTTATTGATGGAACTAAGTATGAGGGAAGTTTTAAATCGGGTGTTTTTGAGGGTCAAGGTGTATTAACTTATGGAGATGGAAATCAGTATAAAGGTTCATTCAAAAAGGGGAGTTTTAACGGGTTTGGTATCATTAAATTTAATAATGGACAAAGCTATCAGGGAAACTTTAAAGATGGGGTTTACCATGGCAAGGGAGTTTATACCTTCACAGATGAACAAAAATATGAGGGAAGTTTTAAGGATGGTGCATATTCTGGTTGGGGAACATTCTTTTATGCCGATGGGAGTAAGTTTGTGGGTGAATGGGAGAATAATTCCTGTAATGGAAAAGGAACATTATACAATGCTGATGGTTCAATAAAACTAAGTGGAGATTGGATTGATGGACAGTTTGTTGAACCCTCTACAAACAAGTGAGTTTATTTGTAAGAGTCCAATTCGTTTTCATAGTATCAAAACACTACTCCGATTCGAGCGCGTCTTTCAGGCGCGTTTGTTCTTGTTCCTCTTTATCGTACAAGGCCTCCCCTGCTCGCTCAATGCGGCTCCTACTGCCACAATGAGGGGAAGTGCACCAGCATTAGCCTCGTTAACCCCTCCTCCCTTGGGAACTTACTTAATATCATCAACTTTAAACACACCGTCCTCTTTTAGAATGGTTACATTAATAATTACTTTAATTTCTTTTTTGCTAAGATTAGGAACAACATCATCTAAAATAGTATAAGAAACTATATAGTTGTTATTTTTTTCTGGATCTTTAGAAATGGACAATGTTTTTACACCTAATGAATCAATTCCGTAATCATTTGTAAGCAAATCGTGGTCTAAACCAGTAAGTTGAAATTGTTCTTTTAATTTCTTTTGTAGTTTTTTAGAACAATATATCTTTTGTAAAGAATCCATTTTACCTATATCATGAGGAATAGATTTTATTGAATTTTGAGCAATATAAAAATGTCTTAGCATTTCTGTTGCTTGCTGTTCTTCTGCAGGTTTTTGGGAATAGTTACAGCCACTTGAAGATGCAAGTGAAATAAAAATTAATAAATAGTTAATTGCTTTATTCATAATATATTTTTTTAAGTTGATCGACTCAAACTAATATTTTAAATCATATAATTTAGATTTATAAAACTTTATGTTATTATTAGTTCCCGCCCCAATGCAAGATTTCAAAACTAGGAGAGGGTGTTGCATCTGCATAACCTTTACCTGGCCAAAATGGTCTTGATTGAGGAAAATCTGAAATCCATTGCTTTCCATCGTACATTTGAATATGGCCACATACAACTCCCGAACCTTCACAGAATTTTCCTCCGTCATAGCCCTGTATTATCGCAATATCGCCTTTATAATAAGTATTAGTACGATTAACGGTGACAAAGCCAAGATTCTTCAATATTGAGCCGTATAAACAAGCTGCTTTTATTGGTTTTCCATTTAGACCAGTAATTCCTCCTTCTATTAAAGCAGGAACCATATGATTTATGCATTGTCCTGCTCCATACGGTAAAATAAAATTGTTTTTTAGATAGCTTATTGCTTTGTCTTCATTGAAGCCCCCTTGTCCTGCGGGTTTTTTTTCCTTAAACTTATACCCACTAAGCTTCGTACGGGAGTAAGTAACTAACCACGTTTTGCCGAAATCAGTAGATACACAATTGTAGATATCTTCGTATTCAGGCTCAATTTCCACGTAGTTAGACCTTCCTCCTCCGCCACTTTTTGCTTGCGCAAAAATTCTATCCATATAATAAATGTTCTCTGGGATTATGTTGGGCGTAACCAAGCTGGCCTTTTGATACCCGCTAGGGTCGGTGAACTTCAACGGGTTGTTGGTGCAGTAGCTGTAGCCGTTGTAGTCTTGGGCGTTAAGGGGGTTCACCACAAAGGGATCTACACCTAGGAAGCGCGCCACCACGGGGTCGTACACGCGGCCGTTCATGTTTATAAGGCCCAGTTGGTCGTAGTGTTGGTGGAAAGTGTAACCACGGTTAATTATGGTTGGTGCGCTAAAACCGTCATACTCCCAGTTGTTTGGGTTGCGGCGGCGTCCCCAAGAGTCGTAGCTCATTTCCTCCTCCAAGGCTCCACGGGTATTGGTAACGGCAACCAATGAGCCAAGGTGGTCGGTGTGCAAGTAGTGTAAGTTTCCAGAGGTTTGGTTGCTATCAATGTTTACTGCAACTATACCGTAAGGCGAGTTTATGTAGCATATATGTTTGTTGGGTTCACCGGGTGTTTTAACCAACTCGTAGTCGCCTAGGATATAGCGTGTTTCAGCTAATGTGTTATTTTTATAGGTTTTTTCTACCACACGCTCCAAGTCCACACCGTAACTTATAACCAACGAATCCTGCATAGCGCCCACAGCAATTAATATGGGTTTGTTGAAAGAGCTATAGGTTAAGTTTTGCCTTAAAGTTGGAACGGCACTTGCCGAATACGGTGCAATTTCTGTAACCGCATGTGGTATTGTAGTGTAGGAGTAATCCCCTGCATCGTACTTGTTTGTAATGTTCCCGTTGGGTGTGTAGCTTAGCGTTTGGGTACCCTGTGGTCCAGTTATGGTGTTAAGCCTATGAGCCCCATCGTATTCAAAGGTTTCGGTTAGTTGTCGGAGGTTATCCTTTCGTAGCAAAAGGTTGCCTGTTGCAGGGTCAAAGCTGTAACTTTGTGAGTAAATACCATTTACCTCAATCTTTTCTAATGCTGCATTGTTGTTGTATTGGTAAGTTTGTGTTAATCCGTTGCCAAGTGTATAGTTTAAGGGTTGCCCCAATGCGGTTTCGGATCCTCGGCTCCAAATTAAGTTCCCGTTACTTTCGGCTATGGATGTACAAAAACCATTGGAATCGTAGTTGTATGCTATTGAAAAACTATTGGGGTAAACAACGGATTGTAAACGTCCGTAGTTATTATCGTCGTAATTAAATGTACGGCCAAAGGAATTACCATCAATAATATCTACTATTCCCTGTAACCTACCGTACTTGGCAGTGTTGTAGCTGAAAGTTCTGGTATGCCCATTGAATGTAACAGCACTGAGTGCACCGTTAATTTGCGTATCGTACGTGTAGTTTACATTACCTTCGGGTAAAGTTTTTGAGATGGGTCTGCCTAAAATATCATAGTTTATTTGTGAAGTTAGGCCTCTTGCGTCGGTTATGCTGATGGGTTGCCCCCAGGCGTTAGTTGTGGTAGTTGTAGTTCCAGAGTTAGGATTTGTTACAGTAACCTGATTATTGCTATAATTGTAGCTGTATGTGGTTGTAGCACCCTCGGCAGACACAGAGGTGGGTTGACCTGCGCCGTTATACAGGAATGTAACACTACCATTTCCGCCGCTTACCGCCACAGGTAAGCCAATAGCATTATAGCTGGTGGTTGTGCTAATACCCTCATTGGTTTCTGTTACCGAGTTTCCGCTGTATGAGATAGACACACTTTTACCAAGTGCGTTTTTGGATATTAACCTTCCGTAGGTATCGTAGGAGTAAGCAACCAACTTGGATGAAGGAGCAGAGAACTCGGGTAAAGTCTCGCTAGTAAGTTCGCCTTTTGCATTGTAGCTATAACTTTTGTGAATTTCTTTTGAGTTAGGTGCAGAACTAACGGCGTAAACTGGCCTACCAAAAATATCGAACCACTCAGTTATACTAGCACTTCCCTCGGTTGTGGTTGTTTTCTTCCACACAGAATTACCCTTTTCATTTATTGCCCAGGAGGAGGTTGTGGTAGTGGTAATACCATTTGGTTGTTTTGCGGATATTAGGTTTTCAAAACCATCGTAGGTGTAATCGGTTCTATAACCATTTATATCGGTTTGGTAGGTAAGTGTACCCAAACTAATGTTATAGAAGTACTCTTCGGTTTGGTTAAGCGGGTTGGTTGCTTTAACAAGGAATCTTCCATCGGAGCTATAAGTAAACTTGTTTGTTTTTGTAATACCACTCCCAGTTTCGGAGGTTTCAATAACATTACCAAAACTATCATAAACATAGCTGTTCGTAAAACCAGCAGAGGTCCCGCTGTTAAAGTCTTTCGAAGCAACTCTGTAGTTTGCTGTGTACAAAAAAGTTGTGATATCGGTTTTTGCATTATTACCGTTCAAAGAGTAGGATGTTTCAATGGTTCCGGGGTAGTATCCTACATTTTTTCCCGTGTGGTTGGAGTATTTGTTTTGTGTAACGAAACCACCACGGTTTCCGGTTTCCTCAACAAGTATTGCATTGCTATTATACTGCAAATTTTTATTTATGGTAGTACCTTTTACATAGTCTTCGGAAGTTATATTAGTGGGTCTAACCGCGTAATTGCCCACGGAAGGGTAAATAAATGTATAACTATAAACATCCCTGTTAACAATAGCACCTCCAATATACGTGTTGCGCTCGGTTAGTAGTGGTAAATATTTTGAATTGTTAAAGTTAAATTGCTCCTCAATAAGAGTTTGAGAACTGCTCTCGTATACCGAGAATTTTTCGAATCCAATAAATCCTAATCCTGTAATATGATAACGTGGGTTAGAATAGGTATATGTACTATAATTTTCACCGCCAATACCATTAGGTGTGGTTATTCTTGATACGAGATAACGCTGTTGAGCAAAATTTTGGATTGGATAACTACAGTTAAAGTTTCGCAAACACACATTAGAATTACTACTACCTGTGTAATTTATGGTATATGCAAAGCCATCGCCTCGGTTAACTGAAAGTATTTTTGGAGCATTGTTCTGGGTTGTTAACTTTATAAGCTTAGAGCTTGTAATTAGTTCAGTGTATCCATCTCCATCAAAATCTCCAAGTCTAGATGGATCTACGTTTAAGCGAACGCCTTCATATTCAGTGGTTTCATTTAAAGGGGAGTAAAGGATAGTTTTTGTGGCGGGGTACTCCTCTTTAAGAATAATATCTTCGGCACCATCGCCGTTGAAATCGGCAATATTTATGGTTGGTAAATTAGTTGTGTAAACGTAATCGAAATGCATTGTTTCCGTGAAAGAGACACCATTGTTAAGCTTAATTTTATGGCGTTTTGTATTTTTATCATAGTAAAACAAATCGGTGAGACCATCGCCATTATAATCTCCCGGGTAGTACTGTGTTAATAAAGGAAAAGAAGAGTCTAAGTTTGTGCTAGTTACCGTTCCGTTTGAATAGTAAAGAATTGCAGGTGTTCTTTTGTTGAGAAAAACGTCTTTAATCCCGTCACCGTTAAAGTCGCAAAGACTGAACGCATCAGAGCCTAAAATATTGGCCTTTGGCGTGAATAGACTGCTGAAATTAGAAAATTCCCAAAAGTTCAGGTAAGAGTTTCCCGCCCAAACCATATCAGGCTTACCATCGCCATTAATATCACCAAATTGCATAGGAATTGAAGTTGAGTAGCCTGCAAGCACGGTGTCGAGTTTAGATATAAATGCACCACCAATGTTTTGATAGAACCTGCACCTTGTTGCACCAGTTGAGGCATTTGTATAGTCCAACACAATATCGGAACGACCATCGCTGTCAAGGTCAGGTGCGAGTATATTTACAACCCCAGAGGGTATTGTTGTACTGTAGTTTTGAACAAACTGGTTGTTTTCCCAACTAAAAATTTCAAGTGTAGTACCAGTTACCCTTGCAATATCATTTTTACTGTTACCATCAAAATCGCCCACACATGCATTGCTTAATGTAAGGTTGGTTGTAATGGTATCCGTTTCAAGTGTTGTTGGCTCCCAATTAAAAGTAGTTGGAGGTAGTTTAATGCCATTATTCCCTTCAAGAGATATCTCTTGTAGAATATCTTTTGTATAGCATTGTGGATTATATTTAAAGGAATATTTACGGAGCAGAGTTCCGTTAGATTTTATTGCTATTTCGGTTGCAATTTTTCCGAGTACAACTTTGGCTCCGCTAATAAAGTATGAGCGGGGCGTAGTAGAGTTTTTATATGTAAATTCTACAATTAATCCAGTTGTAGTAACAGTATTGTTTTTTGAATAAATAATTTTCGTAGGATAAATCATTCCATTTTCTTGCAGATACTCTATTTCGTAGTAGTTACCATTGGGGTCGGAAACTTTCCGTAACCACCATTGGTAGGTGGTAGTTGTCCCTGGTGGAGTATATCTAGAAGTAGAACTGCTACCAAATTCTTGTATGCTGCCATCATTCTGAATAACCTTGAACCAAACAATTCCATTATCTGTAACTGTTTCTATTCTTGAATATGACTCATTTTCGGTTTTGTAAATTGCATTATTCGAGAGGTAGTTTCCGTTGCTAATCACAAGTCTGTTTCCATTTAATGACAATTTATCCTGTGTAGTAAATTTTACAGGAGTTATAACGCCATCGTGAAACATATCATTACCAACTCTTGTAATTGTTGGTATACTCATTAAATTCCAACCATAGCCAAACAAACCCAAATCAATTTGACTATTATAAGAAGCCGAAATTTTTGGAGTTAAGCCACCTGCTCCGTAGGGTATGTCAATAGGAATAGTATAATTAAACGAACCATCGGGTTGTATGCTCTGTGAACTTGAAATTATACCCACGGCTCCACTTGGGTTTGTTTGAGATTTACTTTGTAAATTAAACAGGAGTGTAAAAATTAATAAGGGGAGTATGCGCTCGTTCATCTTGTTAATCTTTTTCTAATCTTTAATGATCTTAACGTTTGTATTAAAATTTTTACCATATATCGTTACAATATATAAACCTACAGGATAGTCTGATAAATCTAAATTGAAAGAATCATTATTGGAACTTTCTGTTTTAATAGGTTTTCCACTACTGTTAAATACTGTATAGGTGTATTTTTCTCCTTCATTAAGAGGGTTTTCAAAAAAAACCATCCCTTTAGTTGGATTGGGAAAAATCTGAATACCATTGAAATTAAATGGCAAATCTTGAGGGTTGTTTTTGAGCGCATTGCTTGCCGGTTGTGAGTTTAACACAATTACTAACCGCTGTATACGATTTCCTGAGTCGTCGTATGTAAATTCAATGTTTTGAGAATATGACTGTAGTGTAATTATAATAATCACTATAGTTAATAAGTATTTTAAACACCTCATGTTTTGTGTTGATTATTTAAGATAATGTATAACAAATATATAAAATATTTTTTCATAATAGTTATAAAAAAAGTTCTCGGATTTTCATAAAGTTCATTTTAATTTAGCACTTGAATGGTGTTGTTTGGCAAAGCGGTTCAAGGTTCCAAATAAACTTAAGTCAAACAATCTTGTGAGATATTGATTATATCCGGGTTGTATTCCAATTTGGTTTCATAATATCAAATCGTTACTTTAGGCGAGTTGTTTTATAGATCTTTAATCACTCGCCTTATGTTTCGAAAAATAAGAATATCGACTCGGCTATTACTGTTTAGCGCAACAATGCTGGTTACAATTGTTGTAGTAGGTGCAATTGTTTACCTTGGTATATCAAAAATAAATAGGTACTACACGTATCAGATTGAGGCGCAAATGTTTTCCGACCAAAAGGATAAAATTAAGGTTGGAACTCACTCAATGGCCTTATCGCTTGGGGTTGTTCTGAATGGTGTTTCCGATAAGGAGCAGCAAAAGAAACTAATACAGGATGTAATTGATGCAATACGATACGAGGACGATAAATCGGGTTATTACTTTGTTTACGAGGGCACTGTTAATGTTGCACACCCCGATCATCAGTATATTGGGAAAGATTTATCGAACCTGAAAGATGTAAACAACACCTACTTTATACAGGAGGCCTACTCCAATGCTAAGAAGGGCGGTGGGTATAACCGCTTAATATTCAATAAACCGGGTCAGGGCGATCAGCCTAAGGTTGTTTATGCCGAGGCAATTCCCAATACCAATTACTGGATTGCCACAGGAGTGTACTTGGATAACATAGAAAGAACACAACTGGCCATAAACGCCTCGGTAGCTGAAATGACCAATAGAATAATGGTTATTCTGCTTAGTTTTGTTATTGCAATCATTTTGTTTGTTTTTCTGCCATTAAATATTGCTATTCGACGCAGTATAATAGCCCCACTCAAAACTGCAATTGATGTTTCGTATGAGGTGGGACATGGCAATCTTTCGGTCAACATTTCCGATAATTTTTCCGATGAAATTGGGAATTTGTTAACCGAGTTAAATTCAATGAAGTTACGATTATCCGAAACTCTGATTCAAACCCGCGAAACTATCGATTCGGTTAAGTTAAAAAGTCAGGAGATGTTTGGTGAGTTGGAGGAAATTGCGGTAGGTGCCAATAAACAAGCGGCCACTATGGAGGAGATATCCGGAACAATGTCGCAAATTGAGGAGCAGGCAAGGCAAATCTCGGGAAATGCCCTAGAAACAACAAAAATTACAAAAACAACATCGCAATATGCAAAAGAAACAGGCGATGTAGTTACGCAAACTGTAAACGTATTACGCGATATTACCGAGCAGATATCAATAATTAAAGAAATTGCAAAGCAAACAAATATTTTGGCAATAAACGCTGCAATAGAAGCTGCTAGGGTTGGTGTAAGTGGAAAAGGTTTCTCCGTGGTGGCAAATGAAGTCAAAAAGCTAGCCGAACGAAGTCAGGCTGCGGCCGACTCAATTGCTCAACTATCAGCTCGTAGTTCGTCTGTTGGCCAGAAAGCGGAGTTGATGCTTGGCGAGTTGGTTGAAAATTCCAATAAATCGGTTCAGTTAATGGAGGATGTTAATTCAAGCGTGATTGATCAAACCCGAAGCGTAATGGAAATTAACAAGGCTATAACAGACATTGATAATGTTATCCAGCAAAATGCTGCATACTCCGAAAAAATGTCAATTACAGCAAACTCATTGGTTGAAAACACTACCGAGTTGCAAAAACAAATTGATTACTTCACTTTACCATAAAAATATACAAAGAGTACTTACTTTTTATAGATTTTGGTTAATTCAACAAAACTAAACTATCGCTAATCTCATTAATTAGTTGAGTTGCTTCCTTTTCCAATTTTTCATAGGCTTCATCAGTTAAGCCCTTTGTTTCCATAAGGATTACTGTGGTTTTCAGTTTACTAAGGAGAATTTGGGTTTTTTCCAGTTGCTCTTTTATGCTCTGTGGTAATGTTTGTTCTGTTTTGTTGGATACTTGCTTTACTTGATAGTCGAAAATTGCGATAAAAATATTTGCCTGACGAACGGCTTGGTCTGCCTTTTCGAATACAGCGCTTAATTTTTCTGGGTTTTCGGTCGTCTTTACCCTACTAATTGAGCAGAGTTCGGGTTTTAAATCGCAGATTAGCTTAAGGGTTTCGTCAACCTGTTTCTGGTAGGTTATTAGTTTTTGGTTGAGGTTTGCTATGGTCGATAAATCCTTGGAGGTAACATCAACCTTCATAAAATCCTTAACGTTATTCATATCGCGCTCAACCTCTGTAACTTTGTTATTTAGGTACTTGGTACTTTCCAGGTTGGAGTCGGAGGAGTATATTGTCTCAAAGTTTCCTTTGATAGCTTGTAGTTGTTCCAATTTTTTGAAAACCCAAGGTTCAAGTGTTACCACAATGCTATCCTTACGCTGGAGTTCCTGTTTTCGGTTGAATTCGTCCATTCGTTGACCAAAAGCGTTGATAGCCGCAATGGCACGTTCGCGGCATAATCCGCACGATGTGTTTTTGGTTAGTGCAAGGAGTGCCGATGTAGCGTTCTTTGTTTGTTTTGTGGCTTGTGTTTCGTTCAGTTTCTGAACCTCCTTTTCGAACGAAACTCTATACAAATCATTCTCCAACCTGGAAATTTGCGAATTGACGAGTTGCCCCTCTAGATTCTGGTTCATGAGCTCGGGTTTGAATATTCCTGAGAATTGCAAAGCAGCAATGTACTGCTCAAGTTCATTGGTAGGAATATTTCCAACGCCTTCCAGCCTAATTAGAGTGTTTACCAAATCCTTGGTCGATTTTAGGTTGTGGTCGCCATCGAGGTATAGCGATGCAAAACCCAAAACGGACTCGTACTCGCGGTTAAATATCGATGTAAATGCGTTGTTGCCCTTATACTTAAACTTCATCTCCTCAAAGGCCTTTATAAGTTGCCGATAATACTGCATCACACGGAATAAACTTCCCGATATGGCATCGGTATTACCAGTTCGGTAGTTGAGGTTGTAAACATCGAGGTGATTTTTGAAATTGGCAAAAACGGTTAGGAATGTAGTAAAATCCTTCTCTTGGCGGTAGGTTTCGGCATTAATTAGGCCCAAGCGGTAATCGTTCTCGTACTTAATCTTACGTTTTTCGATATTGGCAAAGGTAACCTCATCGCCGCTCACGGGGTCCATTCGGTAAAGCGATTTATAGTTTACCACCACAATTACTGGGTAGTGCTTGTAGGCTAACAATTGCCGAAGGACATCGCGACTAACCTTTCCGTGCTGTTCGGTATCCAGAAAACTTCGGAATGGTTCTGTTGCTATTTCAATAGGGTTACTATTAGCCGTGGAGAGAGCGTAGAGCTTAATGGAGTGAACTCGGTTATCAAAATTTTTCTGCTCAAAAAGCCGTATGGTGGAGCTAAACTTGTACTCCTTTTTCTTTGAGTTTGACTCAATAAAGTTGCCAAACTCCCCAATTATTGCCATAACAGCATCGGTTGGGGTAAGAATTTTGGATAGATTCTTAAGTTGTGTGGCTACAAGCGATAGTATTTGGTCCTTATCGTTGTTGGTTATTGCCCTAACCCGAATTTCGGCATCAATATAATCCTTTGCGGAGTAAAGCGGAAGATTATCGATAATCCGAACATGGTCAATATTATCGCTTACAAATGTTTGATACTTGCTCTCCTTATCCCTTGATATTTGGAAGTTGTAAAGCGGATAGGTTATATCATTATCGCCAAAGAATTTTACGTTTTTAAGACTTGCGATGATAAAAAGATACTCGAGGTTCTCCTGTTCCAGTACGGTTTTCTTTCTTCGTTTGGCCTTGGGTTCTAGTCGGGCAAAATCAAGTTCGTTAATTAGGTTGCTGAACTTATCGCCATTAAACATAAAGATATCGGTTGATAGGTACTGCCATTCGCCTGTAAAGTAGAAATTTGCCGTATCGCTAAAAATTAGCTTGGGCTCAATATCGCGTTGCGAAAAACTGGTTACACTAACTAACACTAAGGCTATAAGTACACCAAATTGTTTTATCATTGTTACAAGGGGTTTGGAAGAACTACACTCTATTACGAAATCCACTTAAAAATAGTTGTGGAAAAACTTTCAAAAACCAGACCAATAGTGCAACATCATTTTAACAAGGCGTTGGCAAATATTAAGTCGGTTTGAGTGGTTATTTTGATATTTTCCCTATTGCCATTTACGATAAAAACCTTTTCGCCCATCGCCTCAATCACCGATGCATCGTCGGTAAAACTTGCATTAAATGGTTGCTCGTAGCATCGTTTTATTAAACTAGCTTTAAAAACCTGTGGGGTTTGAACCAAAAGAACGTTGCTTCTTGGGAATGCCGATGAACTATTTTTTTCAATAATTCGGACAGATTCTACTGGTTGTATTACAGGAATTGCGTTACCCAATTTCTCGGCTGTAATGTAGCATTCCTCAATAACACTAGGATTTACTAAAGGCCGAACGCCATCGTGAATGGCTACAATGCTGTTGGCATCATAAACTAAATCAATACCATTTTTAACGGATAAATAACGCTCTTTGCCTCCTACGGTTATTTTGTGTTTTGTTTTATAGCTGTGTTTTCTACAAAGCTCATTCCATTGCCCAACTTGTGCTTCGGGAAGCACAACAATTATTTCGGGTCTATTTGCCAGTCCATCAAATACATCGATAGTCCACATTAGAATGGGTTTACCATTTAACTCGATGAATTGTTTGGGTATGTCGTAACCCATCCGAACTCCCGAGCCTCCCGCAACTATTATGGCGTATCGTTTTGTTTGCATCACGTCTTTTTTAATATTCTAGTGCGATAAAGTTACAAAAAAGAACAGTTAAACTTGAAAAGAATTGCTAGTAGAAAATTATACAGAATTGAATGTTAATGTAATAACATTGCTTCAGTTTGATTTTTAAATATTTATTATTGATATTTGCCTCGGATGCATGGAGAAAATTTTGGGGAGATTAATGCTTTCGGCATTATATCATCCTGCTTACAGTTAATTAACTAGAAACTATTACTATGGTTGAGTATAACTATGTAAAAGAGTTTGTTGAAAAGAGCATCAAGACAAACTGGAATCAACCGGCTCTTTCGGATTATCAGGGTGGCACATACTCTTATGGCGATGTTGCCAAGCAAATTCACAGAATACATAATATTTTAAATACTTGGGGCGTTAAACAGGGCGACAAGGTTGCTCTTATTGGTCGTAATAACGCCAACTGGGGAATTCTATACCTAGCAACTGTTTCGTACGGAGCGGTAATTGTTCCTATACTGCCCGATTTCTCAGCTACCGATGTTCATAACATAGTAAATCATTCCGATTCCATTATTCTTTTTGCTGGAGAAATGATTTGGCCGAATCTTAGCGAGGTTGAAATGCCTAATCTTAGGGCTGTTTTCTCCGTAAATGATTTTAACTTACTGGTTAACAGAGATGCTGATGCTAACGATAGGTATAATGCACAACGAACCTCAATAGAGGATGAAATAACGGCATTAACCGCCGACAGGGTTAACTACGCCGAAGTATCCAACGCAAACCTTGGCGTTATAAGTTATACCTCTGGAACAACCGGATTTTCGAAAGGAGTTATGCTTTCACTTAATAGCCTCGCGGCCAATGTTGATTATGGTAGGAAGAATATTGGACTTGTTTCGGGCGATAAAATTGTATCGTTCTTGCCATTGGCTCATGCTTTTGGATGTGCTTTTGAGTTTCTTATGCCGTTTGCTGTTGGGTGCCATATTACATTCTTAACAAGAATACCTACTCCACAAATAATCCTAAAAGCTTTTGGCGAAATTAAACCACGCCTTGTGCTAGCAGTTCCTCTGATTATTGAGAAAATTTATAAGAAACAGCTTTTGCCGAAGATTAGCACTCCAGCAATGAAAATTCTTATGAATGTTCCATTGGTTAACAAACTTATATTTAGCAAGATAAATAATAAACTATCCGATGTTTTTGGAGGTGAGTTTCTAGAAATAGTTATAGGTGGTGCCGCTCTAAATCCAGAGGTAGAGGATTTCTTGCAGAAAATCAAGTTCCGCTATACTGTGGGTTATGGAATGACCGAATGTGGGCCACTTATTTCTTACTCAGGGTGGAAAACAAACCCCCAGGGTTCATGTGGAAAAACAATTAACTACCTTGAGGTAAAAATAGACTCTAAAGACCCGCAAAACGAGGCAGGAGAAATACTTATCCGTGGTGAGAATGTAATGGAGGGATACTATAAAAATTCTGAGGCAACCTCCAAAACCTTGGTTGATGGGTGGTTACGTAGCGGCGACCTTGGTGTAATGGATAAGCGGGGATTTATCCATATTATGGGTCGAAGCAAGAGTATGATTCTTGGGCCAAGTGGTCAGAATATTTACCCTGAGGAGATAGAGGCACGTTTAAACAATCTACCATACATTCAGGAATCGCTAATAGTTGAGCAAAAAGGAAAGTTGGTGGGATTAATATATCCCGATTACGAATCGATGCAGCAGCAGGGATTAAGCGATAATGATATTGCGCCAGTTTTAGAACAACACAGGGTTGAACTAAACAAGCACTTACCGCAGTACAGCCAGGTTGTAAAACTTCAAATTTACAATCAGGAATTTGAAAAAACACCCAAGAAAAGTATAAAGAGATTTTTGTATCAGTTTTCGGATAATTAATTCTTTGATTCTTAAATATATAAAAAGTAAACAGGGCTTTATGCCCTGTTTACTTTTTATATATCATGATTATTGGGAACATGATACTGTGGTCCCGTTTCTGGAATTTTCCAAACCACCACGTTAACAGTATTAGAACCAGTATTGCTACACCCGTTTGCTGAGGTTACGGTTGAAATTGAATATGTGTAAGTTTTACTTGCATCCGGACCAAGCCAAACAGGTTTATTTGCAACTATAGGAATAAAAGTGTATGGCGATGTTGCGCTTGGAATGCTTTCAGTAGAAGTGCCATTTGTTATATCAAAGCTATATGGCGATGTTCCTCCACTAAGCGTTATAGTTAATTCTGTATTATCTCCATCGCAAATATTTCCATAACTTGGAACAATGGCAAGCGTTGCTGTTGGTCGTTCGTTTACGGTAACAGCTAGTGTAAGCGGTGCACTATCGCCACAACCATTTGTGGTGTATACGCTAACGGTTCCTGACAATGCATTGTTTGCAAAATCAATTTCAATGGCATTGCCAGAACCCACAACACTTCCTCCTGAGCCAGAGTAACTCCAAGTATATGTTAACGAAGGATTATTTGGTACAGAGTAATCAACTCCAATATCGCCTTGGCAAACAGCATCGTCGTAAAGAACGAATGCAGCGGGTTTTTCGGGTAGTAATGGGAAAGAAATTACAACATCATCGGAGGAAGTGCATCCGCCGTTTGATATTGTCCATGTAAGAGTATATGTACTACCATTAGTACCATTAAACTGACTATCGTTTACAGTTGGGAATAAAACAGTTCCACCAGCACCACTAACAGACCACAATCCTGAACCAACTGCAGGATTATTTGCATCCAATATGGCTGATGTTGCTCCGCACAACGATTGATCCAAGCCCGCACTAGCTGTTGTGGGAACAGTATATGTTGTTATAATAGTTGCATCAACAACGCCAGTTTGAATTGGAGCAGAGTGAGGTGGGTTGTCGTATGTAAAACTAGTAAGTTGGTAAGT
>CAZTVY010000022.1:0-5005 GCA_964617235.1 uncultured Rikenellaceae bacterium
TGTTAGCAAGCCAATAAATTTTGTGCAAAAACATATAGGGTTAACTAAGGAAAAACTAATCTCGAAGTTTAACTTTGCATCCTAATTTTAAAGAAATGGCCGAAAAACGAACATATAACAAGCAATACAAGCCTAAACCAATTGGAGCAGAGTTGGGTAAGATTCCACCCCAGGCACTCGATTTGGAAGAAGCCGTTCTTGGTGCAATAATGGTTGAAAAAGACGCTATTATTGCAGTAAGCGAGGTTTTAAAGCCAGAGTGTTTTTACAAGGAATCGCACCAGACTATTTTTAAAGCGATTCAGGATTTATCGTCACGTCTTGAACCTATTGACCTACTAACTGTAAGCGAAGAACTCCGGAAAAAGGAGAAACTCGATGAAATTGGCGGCGCTCCATTCCTTGCACAACTAACCACCAAAGTTGGTTCTGCGGCTCACTTGGAGTATCACTCCAAAATTATTGCACAAAAGTACATTCAACGTGAACTAATTCGAGTAGCAACTGACATTCAAAATAAATCGTTCGACGAGGATGTGGATGTTGATGAGTTGTTGGATTACTCCGAAATGGAACTATTCAAGGTTGCCGAGGGTAATATCAAAAGCGATACACAGCCAATCAGCAACATTGTGATGAAGGCCATTAAGCAAATTGAAGAGGCTGGAAAACGCGAGGATGGCTTAAGCGGAGTACCTTCTGGATTTACTGATTTGGATAGGCTAACTTCGGGCTGGCAACGCTCCGACCTTATTATTGTTGCTGCACGTCCGTCGATGGGTAAAACCGCGTTTGTGCTCTCTATGGCCCGCAATATGGCGGTTGACCACAAGGTACCTGTTGCGTTTTTCTCGCTTGAAATGTCCAACATTCAGTTGGTGAACCGTTTAATTGTTAGTGAATCGGGTCTTTCGTCGGAAAAAATCCGTAATGGGAAAATCACCCAGGATGAGTGGACTCAACTTACTGTAAAAATTAAAAATCTATCTGAGGCAAAAATATTTATTGATGACACCCCAGCCCTGTCAATCTTTGAATTTAGAGCAAAGTGTAGGAGATTAAAGGCGCAGCACAATATTGGGGTTGTAGTTATTGACTACCTTCAGCTTATGACCGGCCCTGCGGAAACAAAAGGTAACCGCGAGCAGGAGGTAAGTACAATTTCACGTTCGTTAAAGGCAATTGCAAAGGAGTTGAATGTTCCAATACTTGCGCTATCGCAGCTAAACCGTTCTGTTGAGACGCGTGGAGGAAACAAACGTCCACAACTTTCAGACCTTCGTGAATCGGGCGCTATTGAGCAGGATGCCGACGTTGTGACATTCATCCACAGACCTGAATACTACGGACTGCTCGAGGATGAGGATGGTAACTCAACGCAGGGCGTTGCCGAAATCATTGTGGCAAAGCACCGTAACGGAGCAGTGGAAGATGTAAAACTGCGATTCCAAAAGGAAATGGCCCGTTTCTCGGATTTGGACGATACGGACTACTCCGGCATGCAACCAGCAGCATCGGCTTCATTCACAGCATCGATGCCTGTTACTTATTCATCAAAAATGAACGATGATTCATTTGGCGAAAGCGATTTCGATTTCCGCCCAAGCAAGGGTATTGACAATAGTAATATTCCGTTCTAAGAAGAATTAAAGAATTTTCATAATATCACGAAGCGATTGAACCTCGTAAGTTGCCTTGAACTTACGGGGTTTATTTTCGGGGTTAAAGAAGATCTGATCCATTCCAAATTTCTTAGCACCCTCAATATCCTTCTCAAAATCGTCACCAATCATTATGCTATCTTCCTTCTTTGCATTTGCTTTAGATAGCGAATGTCCAAAAACACGGGGGTCTGGCTTATGGTATCCTGCATCCTCAGATGTTACAACCCATTCAAAGTAATGTTCAATATGGCAACGCTCTAATTTGGGGTATTGGACCTCGTTAAAACCATTGCTTATGATATGCAACTTATACTTTTCGCTTAGATACTCAAGTAATTCTCTAGTGCCAGGCACCAAAGCAGTTTTCAAAGGCATAATTTTAAGGTATTCCTCGCCCAAAGTTTTGGCTAGTCGGGTATTGTTTAAACCGTAATCCAACAGAGTTACTTCAAACCTTTTATACCGAAGAACATCCTTAGTTAACTCACCCTTTAGGTACTTTTCCCAGAGGTAATCGTTATGCTTTGTAAAAGTATCAATAAAGGTAACCACACTTGGAAAAACTGTGTCTAACTGGTAATCAAAGAATATATCACGGAGAGCGTCCTCCTTATTCTGCTCAAAATCCCACAGGGTTCTATCTAAATCAAAGAATATATGTCTGTATGCACGTTGCTTCTTGGAGAAAATATCTAGAATCATAAAAAATATTTAGGTTTCAAATATAATGGCTTTTAGCAACACGAAAAAGTCAACTCATACTATAACGCAAAACTTTAAAAAAGGTTAATATTTTGATTTCCATTAATTTCACATCCCACACCTTGTAATCAACCCAATAATATTTACCTTTGCACACAATTAATAAAATAATAATACTTTGAATTTTAACAATTTTAATTTACACCCCGATATTCTTGAAGGGATTAATTCAATGGGTTTTGAGAATCCTACTCCTATTCAGGAACAAGCAATACCAGTTATTCTTGAAGGAAAAGATTTAATAGCTTGTGCACAAACAGGAACAGGCAAAACAGGTGCTTTTGTTTTACCAATTCTTAGTATAAATGCCAATAAAACATCAAACCACAGCAAAATAAGTACTCTTGTAATTGTCCCTACTCGCGAGTTAGCATTGCAAATCGACCAGCAAATAGAAGGCTTTGCATACTTCTCCCCAATTGGATCAATTGCTGTGTATGGCGGAAACGATGGAGCCAACTGGGATAGACAGCGTGCAGCCCTTGAAAGCGGTGCCGATTTAGTTATTGCAACACCAGGCCGATTAATTCAACATATCCAAATGGGATATGTAAAACTGGATACAGTAGAACATCTAATTCTTGATGAAGCAGATAGAATGTTGGACATGGGATTTTATGACGATATCATGTCAATTATCAAGCTAATTCCCAAAAAGCGTCAAACATTGATGTTTTCAGCAACCATGCCGCAAAACATTAGGAAACTGGCTAAAACGATTCTTCATAATCCTGTTGAAATAAGTTTATCGGTATCGAAACCTGCTGAGAATATACTTCAAGCAGTTTACATGTTGGAAAACGACCAAAAATTAGAACTTTTGGACTCGCTGGTCAAGGAAAAAGATTACGTACAAAGCGTCCTAGTTTTTGCCTCAACGAAATCCGAAGTGAAAAGCATTGAGCGTAAATTAATACAAAGCAACATAAGGGCTAAAGCAATTCACTCCGATTTGGAGCAACGCGAGCGAGAGGAGGTTCTACGTGAGTTTAAAAACCGAAAAATTCAGATTTTGGTTGCAACCGATATAATTTCACGCGGAATTGACATTGAGGATATCGACCTAGTTGTAAACTATGATGTACCCAACGACCCAGAGGATTACGTACACAGAATTGGCCGTACAGCTCGCGCCCAAAGCGATGGAGTTGCCATTACATTTGTAAATAAAAAACAGAAGGTACTGTTCGATAAAATCGAAAAGTTTTTGGGGACAACTATCTTCAAAATAAGAAATCCCCTTGATAGTTAAATTGTTTGAAATAGAAATCCATTAATCTTTTTGGTTTAAAATTTGTTTAGTTTTAAGTCAAAAGAATAGAATATGTTAATTATAAAAAATTACTATTGGCTTGGATTTCTATCACTACTAATTCTTACAAATTTAAAACTATCCGCGCAATCACTTCAAGGAAAAGTATTTGACATAAACAAAGAGCCTATAGCCTACGCATCAATCTTTGTAAGGGAAGCAAAGCAAGGAACCACATCCAACTCCGATGGGATGTACTTAATAAATCTTCCTAAAGGAAAATATAGCATTACATTCCGATGTCTTGGTTTTGAAACTATTGAAAAGCAGATTGAAATCAAGGATGGGAAAAACACGTTAGACATAGCATTACCCGTAAAACCTTACCAAATTGCCCCAGTAACTATAGGATCAAAGGGCGAAGACCCAGCTTATAGCATTATTCGTAAAGCCATTGGAATGGCTCCTTACTACCAAAATCAAATTAAGGAGTTCAATGCTGAGGTTTACATGAAGGGAACCCTAAAAATTAAGAAACTATCGTGGCTTGTTAAGAAAGCAATGGGAAATTCCGATGATGTTCCCAAGGAAGGACAATTCTACCTTCAAGAATCCGTAAACAATATAAAGTTTACAGCCCCTGACAAGTACGACCAAAAGGTGAAAATGATACGCTCAAATATTCCTGGAGGAAGTGGCGGAACTGATGATGTAATGCGATTTCTTAATGCTAGTTTTTATCAGCCGCAAATTGGAGAAATTATTCTACCACTTGCACCTTATGCTCTAAATCATTACAATTTCAAATACGACAGCTACTCAATTCAGGACAATAGAGTTATAAACAGAATAAAAGTAATACCTAAACGAAAAAGCAAACAGTTAGTGTCAGGCTATATCTACATTGCCGATGATTACTGGAATATTCATGAGATTGACCTCACAAATGAATCAATAATTGGGACTATTAGGATAAAGCAAACATTCGGCGAAATAGAGAATGATGTTTGGATGCCCATAAGCCATCATTATGTTGTAAATGGCAAATTTATGGGAAGCGAGGGCGATATTACTTACATATCTTCTGTAAAGTACTCAAATGTCAAGGTTAACACAAACCTCAAAACTCCAGGAAACATTGCCCAGAATCAGCAAAAAACAGAAGAGTCTAAGCCCAAAATACCCCAAAAGAAAGTTAGCGATAAACAACTAGTTAGGGAACAGAAAAATGCTGAAAAGTTAGAAAAACTCATGAGCAAGGAAGTTCTGAGCAACAAGCCGGGACAGACACATATTCGCTATTTTTCTATGGATGAGGACGGTACGG